>JAPKEI010000266.1 GCA_028872685.1 Verrucomicrobiota bacterium
TTATCACTAACACTTAATGAAACAACTCATTCCATTTGTACTCGCTCTCAACATTCAAGCCGCCAAGTGAGCGCGGGACATTTGCTGCGCTTGCGCGATTTGTTCGGGGGTCATACAGCGCGCGGTGTGGCGTTTGTTTTTCTCGGCAATCTCCAAGCCGTGCGATGACGCACGATTGAACCACACATACGCAAGTACATAATCCTCCGGCACACCGCGACCGCGCAAATAACAATCGGCCAAAATTAATTGCGCCTCGGGCACCTCCTGCTCGGCGGCAAGCTGGCACCACTTCGCCGCTTCGCCCGCATCCGCCTCCACTCCCTCGCCATGATGATACAGTGACGCCAACACGTGCTGCGCCACCGCGTGCCCCTGCTTGGCCGCCTGGCGATACCACGTGACGGCCTCATTCAAATTGGCCTCCCCGCCGCGCCCGAGATGCAGCATCACGGCCAAATTATACTGCGCCCGCGCCAAGCCTTGATCGGCGGCCAATTCGTACCAACGTAAAGCCGAAGCAAAACTCTGTTCCGTGCCGCGCCCTTGTTCATGGA
This sequence comes from Verrucomicrobiota bacterium, assembly GCA_028872685.1. Lineage (GTDB taxonomy): Bacteria > Verrucomicrobiota > Verrucomicrobiia > Limisphaerales > UBA1100 > JACNJL01. The sequence continues at coordinate 558 of JAPKEI010000266.1, forward strand.
ACGCGCCTAGATTGCACTGAGCGCTGGCGATACTTTGTTCGGCGGCGAGCTTGTAATACTTGAGCGCCTTTACGTCATCGGCGGGCACGCCACGCCCGCGCGCGTGCATTGCGCCGAGGTTAAACTGCGCCGCCGCGTGGCCGGCATCAGCCGCGAGCGTGTACCAATCGGCGGCTTCGGTGAGATTTCCCGTCACGCCATCGCCGCGTTCCAAACTCACCGCCAACCGATACTGTGCCTCGTGCACGCCGCCTTCGGCGGCTTTGCGCAGCCACTTCACCGCGGCTACCGCGTCGCGTGGCAGTGTGATGCCGTCATCAAGCGCGCGTCCGAGCAGCCATTGCGCCTCGGTGTGATCAGCGATGGCGGCCTGTTCCAACCAACGCGCGGCTTCGGGTGAATGGGACTCCAAAAGATTTCGGCCCAAGTTGAATTGCGCGGGCAAACAATCCTGTTCCGCCGCGCGGCGATACCATTCCACCGCTTCTTTGATGTTCGCCTCCACGCCGATGCCTTCGGCGAGGCAACGGCCCAAATTATTTTGTGCGGCGGCATGGCCCGCCTCGGCGGCGGCGCGATACCAGCGCGTGGCTTCGGCGTCATCCGCATTATCTTCAGCCGCCAACAAATCCGCCAAGTGAGCTTGGGCAGCGGCGTGATTTTTTTCGGCGGCTTTGGTGAGCCATTCCTTGGCGACATCCAAATCTTTTTCCGCGCCCCGCCCTTGCGCGCAGCGGAGGCCGAGGTTGAATTGCGCGGAGACAGTACCTTGCTCGGCGGCTTTGCGAAACCATCCGACGGCTTGGGCTTCGTCGGCGTTCACGCCAGTGCCTTCGGAAAAGCACACACCCAAATTATTTTGCGCCAGCGCGAAGCCTTGCTCGGCGGCTTTGGTCAAAAACGCCGCGCCTTCGGTTTCGTTGGCGGTCATGCCGTTGCCGCGCACGAGCCGCCAGCCGAGGATGGCTTGCGCGCGCGCGTAGCCTAGCTCGGCGGCTTTGCGATACCACTTGAGCGCGGCTTTGAGATCCGGCGAGCCGAGGGCATCGCTGGTATATAATAGGGCGAGATTATTCATCGCTGGCGGGAAATCGCGCTTGGCGGCTTTGCGATACCATTTCTCGGCCTCCTTGGGATCGGCTTCGACGCCGTCGCCATTAGCAAGCTTAACGGCGAGCAGAAACTGCGCCTTAAGCACGCCATTCTTGGCTTGCTCGCGCAATTCTTTCAGTGCCGCTTTTGCGGATTTTTCTGCCTGTTTGTCTTCGGCCATCAGTGCAGCTGGTATTTTTCGCCGCGGGCACAAATGGATTGCACACGAAAAACGTAGTTTTTACCCGTTTTTCGCGTGAAAATCCAGTCATTCTCCTTGGCGAATGTATTTATGAAACTAGAGCAGCACTCGTGCCAAAGTAAGCTTCCCAAAGAAAACCCATAAAAAAACCCCGCCGAAGCGGGGTAAACAGGCAGGTTGGGTAACCCGTTATTGTCTGTTTTCTAATTCTTTTTTCCGGGTTGATTTTGGCGTTTTAGGCGGGTGTCAAACATATCCACTTCGCCGTCGCCATTGACCACTTTGATGATGGCCAAACCGGTGGCGGTGGTGACAAAATCCACTGTTGATTCTTCTTCGTCCTCTTCGTCCTTGGAGGTCACCGTGGCGCGTAGGCCGCGCTTGGTGGCTTTCCATTTGCCGACATAGATGGGGCCACCATTCAAATCATCAGCGGGAATTACGATAAATGAACCATCGGGTTTCACTTGCACAGAAAGATGTTCATCATCAAACCAGCCGACGTACACGCCAGCGAGGCCTTTGTCGGCCAATCGTTTGTTGCGCTTGAATTGCGGCGCACCGTGCTCTTCCACTTCGCCATCGGGCGAGATTACTTTCACCAGCATAAGGTCGCCGTTGTCCACTGTGAATACCACCGTGCCTTCGTCTCCGGTGGGATCTTTGAGCTTGGCGATGATGGTGTTGCCGTCGCGCTTCCACTTGCCGCGCATGGTGAACTTAGGGCGATCCGCGCTGGGCCTTACAATTATGGAACCATCGGCCTTGAGAATAGCGACCGCTTGTTCTCCTTCGATTGCACCTTTGTAGGTGCCGGCAACGGGCGGAGCTTTTTTGTCCGCGCCCAAAACGACAGATGCCGTAATGCCAAGAACGAGTGTGAGTGTTGCAACCAGTTTTGCGTTCAAAATTAAACCTCCCAACCAGCGCGGTACTCTTTGGTTGCAAACGCGGTGGCTTTTTTGTTTGAGGACTGGAGTTTTTTGGCGTTCCAGTCGAAGCCTTCGCCAACGCGCATGGCGATGTTGCCCATGAGAATCGCTTCAGTAAAATTGCCAGCGTGTTCGAAGTTTGAGAGGGCGAGCTTGGGGTTGTTGGCCTTGATGGCTTCGGCCCACTCGAGCTTCATGCCCACGTCACCTTTATTATTGCGGGCGAGCACGGGGGCGGGTTTCTCAAATTCCGGCACGACTTTTCCACCGGCAACGGGGAGGAGTTTCCACGACGAGCCATAGTCGTTAGCCGAGTAAAGAATGCCTTTGGTGCCAACCATGAGCGAGCCGCTTCCGGGCGGGTTGTTGCCGTGGAACAGCTCAGCGGGCGGCAGTTTCTTTTTGCCGTTTTGTTTGCCTTCATACCAAAAGAAATCCACCGCACCTCGGCCTTTGATCGCCGGGAACTTCATTTTAATTTCCGCCCATGCGGGATAGGTCTCGGCGTTGACGGGGCCGACGGTGATCGGTTCTACCCATGTCGGCTGCGTGAGGCGGCAACCCATGTAAGCGAGGTTGGCGGTGTGGCAGGCCATGTCGCCCAGCGCACCGGTGCCGTAATCCCACCAGCCGCGCCATTTGAAGGGATGATAGCCGGCATTGTAAGGGCGCATCTTGGCCGGGCCAATGAAGGAATCCCAATCAACATGATTAGGCACAGCTTGCTCGGGCAATTGCGCGGTGACGCCCGGTGCCTGTGGCCACACGGGACGATTGGTCCAAACGTGACACTCCTTGATGGTGCCGATGGCACCCGCCCACAACGCCTCCACGCCTTCGCGCATACCGGTGCTGGCGGTACCTTGATTGCCCATCTGGGTGCACACTTTATTTTTCTTCGCCTCGAGCCGGATTTGACGCGCTTCCCAAACTGTGTGGGTGAGTGGTTTCTGGCAGTAAACATGAATACCCTGCTGTATGGCGCGGATGGTGGCGGGGGCGTGCGTGTGATCCGGCGTCGATACAGTGCAGGCGTCGATGCTCTTGCCCATTTCATCAAGCATTTTTCGGAAGTCCGAAAACTTTTTAGCCTTTGGAAAATTCTTGGCTGCGCCGCCGCCGCGATTGAAGTCCACATCACAAAGTGCCACCACGTCGCCAATCTTGCCCGCGCCATTGATGTCGCTGCCGCCTTTGCC
>JAPKEI010000267.1 GCA_028872685.1 Verrucomicrobiota bacterium
CGCAATCCACTGTAGACCTTCAGGTGTTCAAAGTGGTCGGACAACTCGGCGAGTAATGGCGGCGGCTTCTCGAATGCGCCGTCAGTCTTCGGAATCAGTTCGGGCTGATAAAAGCTAAGGTGGTTAACGATCGTTAGTAACCGCTTTGGCGATTTCGCGGCGGCCACCTGCCCGAGGCTCTCCAACCTCGGCAACAGCAAAGCCACTCCTGCACCCTTCAGGAACGTTCGCCGCTTCATAATGCCATTTGATAAGCCCATCGACAGAATGATAACAAGGCAGCAGCAAATTGTACAGCGAATGAAGCGTGTGCCGCCTTGATCAACTCCTTTAGCTCCGGTCGCCTGAACAAGAAGAGGAAGTAGGGTTAAACACATCATTTGTACAATCGTTTTGCTCATTGCTTTGTCTGTATAATTCTGCTTTTTTCGCCCCGCTACTGTTTTGTAACAGAATATGTTTTTACCCGTCTAAACCGAAATCGTGCGTTTACTTATACTTTTAATTATTGTGATTTCGTCAGCTTCGCTGACATTCGCCCAACTTCCTGAAGGTGGCCAATTCTTACCACCACCGGACCCCCTTACTCTAATGTTGGATGCCAACGGAGATAGAGAACTGTCCGCAGAGGAAATATCTAAAGCACCCGAAGCGCTTAAGGCCTTGGATCTAAACAAGGACGGTCAACTTACAATCGATGAACTTTTCCCCGGAGGCAGCCCCGTCTTTGGACGCACGGGGGGAATGGGGCCGAACCGCCAAGAACAAAAACTCTCGGAAAAATTTGATGCTGACAAGAATGGATACCTCGATCCCGCGGAGCGCCAGTTGGCCTTGAAGGCGATCCAAAGCGGTGGACGCCCAGGAGGCCCTCCAGGTAGGCGCCCGAGAGGAGGCCAAGCTCAAGGCGGCACTCCCGGCCCGAAGGTCTCGCCGAAGGATGTTAAGGTTTTCCCCAAGGCAGGGCTTTATGACCCGACCGTGTTGCGCACCGTTTTTATCGAATTCGACACGGAGACTTGGGAGGATGAAATGGCCAAGTTCAAGGACACCGATGTCGAGATGCCGGCGACTGTCACTGTCGATGGCACAAAATATCCGATGGTCGGCGTCAAGTTTCGCGGCCAATCTTCCTTTGGGCATGTGCCATCAGGATCGAAGCGGTCCCTGAATCTCTCGATGGATTTCATTGATCGAGACCAGCGGCTCTACGGATATAAAACCATCAACCTCCTGAACTGCAACGGCGATGCTTCATTTTTAAGCAGTATTTTATATTCGCACCTGGCAGCTGACTACCTGCCCGTCCCCAAGGCAAACATGATGAAGGTGGTCATCAATGGTGAGAGCTGGGGCGTTTACTCCAATGTGCAACAATTCAACAAGGACTTCCTGAAAGAATTTTACAGCACCACGACCGGTGCGCGCTGGAAAGTCCCCGGCAGCCCGCAGGCTGATGGTGGACTTCGTTTTCTGGGCGAGGATATAGCTCCCTATCGCCAACGGTTTGAAATTAAATCCAAGGACAAGGATAAATCCTGGAAGGCATTAATAAATCTCTGCAAGGTGCTTAATGAAACGCCGGCCAAGGATTTGCCTGAAGCCATTGAACCCATCCTGAATGTCGACGGGGTATTACGCTTTCTGGCCATCGATGTTGCGGTGGTCAACAGTGACGGCTATTGGACACGCGCAAGTGATTACAGTATTTACCTCAATCCCGATGGCGTGTTTCACATTCTCCCCCATGATATGAATGAAGCATTTCGTGGTGGTGGCCGACCGGGAGGTGGATTACCCGGTGGTCCTCCGCCACAATTTGATGCACCCGGCGGTGGTCGTGGTTCAGATTTTCCTCCGCCTCATCCTATTGAGGAAGCCATTGACAAGAATAGAGATGGAGAACTTGGTCCGGATGAAATCAAAAACATCACTCGAGCACTTACCGCTTTGGACAGGAACAAGAATGGCCAGATCGATCCTGAAGAATTGCGACCACAGTTTGAATCCGGACCGACTGGCGGTGGGTTTGGGCGGCCGGGAAGAAGAGGTGGCTTTGGTCGACCAGGCGGCGGGGGCGGGCATGGCGATGCGACTTTGGATCCCTTGGTGGGTTTAGACAGTGAAAGAATGCCTTTACGCAGCAAGCTGTTGGCAGTCCCCCAATACCGTGCGCGCTACCTTCAACTCCTCCGAACCATCGCGGAAAAAAGCCTGAGCCATAAAAATCTTTCACCGGTAATTGCTCACTACCGTGAGTTAATAGCCGCCGAAGTTAAAAACGATACCCGGAAAACATCATCGGATGATGCCTTTACCAATGCCACCGCTCCTCTGAAGGAAAACGAGGCGCCGCCTTCCGGAAACCTAAATGATTTCATAGAACAACGCCGCAGTTTTCTGTTAAAGCACGGAGAAATCAAAAAATAGAGAAGCTCCAACCCTCCCCGAGTGCGGCCAATCGATAGGCCGACTAACCCCACTTGTTTTTCTTGCCCTACGGTTGAGAGGCCTTTTATGCGTACGTCACTTTAGTTCCGTGTGCCTCTGCCCAGACTGCTCCCGCTATTGGATGAAAATGCTAGTTTTGTGGGGTCATTTTTCGGTAACGAATGCACTAACCATAATGAAGCGATTGCTATCTAATCTCAATATTTGGAATTAAATTGGACCAGGAATCCACTTAAAAAACCAAATAATGAAAAAAACTATTAGACAAGCTATTAGGCCAAATACCCCAAGAGCAACCCAACTCCCCCAACTTAATTTGGGTTTTTCGGCTTTTCCGGCTTCCGGTTTACCTGAGTCAACCGCTTCGTTTTCCGGATCATTCGAGTGAGATTTTCTATTTTGAGCTGCTCCGGTAATCTCTACGATTGCAAAGATCCCTCCCAAGCCAACTAATGTTAGCCCCATACACTCCAAACCCAGCCCGTCATAGTGACCAATTGTTTCCACTGTCGTTATAACGAGAAGAACAATACCCAAGGCTACTAGCACAAGAGATGTTTTCATTGCTTTGAATCAACTTCGGGTTCTGGTTTTTTCGACTTCCTGGAACTTGCGGCATCAAAGGGCAGCATCACCGTGTCCAACACAACTGAGAAAGGAAGATCGATCAAGATCAGCGGCGTTAGCTTGCTTGGATGTTTAAACGAATCAGCGGCATAACGTACAGACGGGTAAGTGATATCCATTCGTCCACCATTAGCCTTCGTTACGTCTCGCAATAGAGTTGATGCGCATCCTGATGTGAAAAATAGAGTACATAGCAGAGATGCGCCGAGTATTTGTTTGGTTGGCCAGGTCATGGTGCTTAAAGGATACCTCGATGAGAACCAACACAGTTAATCGATAAAAAATAAGGAACTATCGATTGAATCAATGATTCCGCTAGCAGCCGTTGCACGACAGGCGCAAGTTAATCTTAATCATGCATCGTACTAGCCGACTTATCCAGCGGCACGGTGCTTATGGGTGGATGCCTACTTTACTTTAGTGACATACGCATAGAATGCGCCCATGGGCACACCGGCTGCGTCGGTAAACTTCGCCCACAATTCATCGCGTCCGGGCTTAAGTTTTAATTTAAAGGTAACGCTCTTGACTCCTTCCTTCACCGGCAGGGTCAGTTCCTGCCCACCCAGTTTCAGGTGGGCCTTAACTGCTCCAAAGAATTTACCCGGATGCGCACGAAAAGGAGTTACCCCGGGCACATCCGCACCTGCTTTTAGTTCAGCAGTAATGGACGCTCCCGATTCCTTGGGCCAGCGGCGCAATTCCACTGTGTAGTTACCCGCACGCTTTACATCCACCGCCCAGAACCCGGTATTGCCAGGCTTCTTCTCGGCATTTCGAATGTGTCGCTGGTTCCACGGGGTGCTGCCATCAGCAATCCAGTCGTGGCAGGTCAAGGTTACCGGGTTGGCCAACGGCGCATCAGCTCCCA
>JAPKEI010000268.1 GCA_028872685.1 Verrucomicrobiota bacterium
CCAAGGCGAAGGGGAAAAAGAAAACAACGATGCAAAAGGTGATGCAATCGTTTTTCCCCGGGTTCAACAAGTCAGATAAAAACCAGGGGGATGAAGGGGATGAACAAAAATAAAATTCGGCTGATGGCAGCGCTGTGGGTGGCGCTTGCCGGAACACTTTTGGCGCAACCACTGCCCGGCACGGGCCCCAAGCGCAGCCGCATCAAGCCGTGGCTGAAGAATGCCCTCGGCGAATTGGCGGCGCTCAAGACGACTAACGATGTAAAAGTGGTGTCCAAGCGCATCACGCTCAGCTACATCGACCCCGTTCGCGCCACACAATTATTGGCGCTGCACGGTTACACCATCGGCAAGACCGAGGAGGCTGTGGATCCGGCCAAGCTGCCGGTGGTGATTTCCCTGCCGGGCACGGCCTTCCACGAGACCATCCCCAATCCGGAAGAAAAGTTTCCTCAAACGGAAACGGATCCGATGAATGAACTCATCGTTTTTCATGATGAAAACGAACCGGCGCAGCTCAGCCGGTTGCTGGATTTGTTGAAACGCGATGTGGACAAGCCTGCGAAGCAGATCATCATCGAGGCCATGATTCTGGAAATTTCCTCCACGGCACTGGAGGAGATGGGCGTGAAATGGTCCCGCTCGGGCAACCTCAGCGGCAGTGGGTTTACCGATAAAACCAGCACGCTGACCTTTGGCACGCTGAAATATCCCAACGCGGATGAAGCAATCAATCTGGTAACCTCCGGTGTATTTCACGGGCTCAACGCGCAAGTGAAAGCATTGGTGCGCGATGGTAAGGCAGAGGTGCTTTCGCGCCCCAGCGTGTTGGCGCTGAACAATCGCATGGCCTTTATCAATGTGGCCAAGGAAATTCCCGTGGCCAATACTACTTATGAGCCGGGAAATAATTATCAGCGCACTTCTTTTGAGATGAAAAAAGCAGGCATCTCGCTCGCTGTGCGCCCTCGCGCAAGCGCCGATGGCGGCGAGGTAAGCATGCAAATCAACGCAATGGTAACAGCCCAGGTGCCCAACGAGGATGTAGAGGTAAAACAAGGTGCCGATGTGATGGCAAGGTCTCCAACCATTTCCGTGCGCGAAGTGAAGACCACCGCGCGCGTGGCCAACAACACCCCCTTCATCATCGGCGGTCTCATTGCGCGCGACAAACAAAGCAGTGTCGACAAGGTGCCATTGCTAGGCGATCTCCCGCTGCTCGGTGGGCTCTTCCGCAGTAAACAGGAAAAGGCGGTGAAGCGCGAAGTCATCATCGTCCTCACGCCGACGGTGTTGCCGGAAAACCAAGCCACCGGTAAACACATTCCCAAGGACGAGGATTTATTTGATAGCTTTGGCAATAATCTCTTCCGCGACGCCTATCGCATTCGCGCCGAGGATACGTTTGACCTCAACTACCTCACCCAAAACCGACAGCTCCAGCGAATGAAAGCGCTGGCCAGCCGTATTGTGGCGGGCAATGTGCAATTGCGCGAGGAGTATCCGTACAATCATTTTGTGGACAACGCGGTGCCGGGCGAGGAGATTTTATGTTACCGCCAAATTTACGAGGTGCTCAAACGGCAGGATATGCAAGAGCAATTGGCTTCCACAAAAATCATTTTCTTTGAGCCAGACAAAAATATCGAAGCCGGCCATCGCGTGCGGTTTCTCGAGGAATACCTGAAAACCAACGCGCCGAAAGTGCTCACCGAAAAGGGCGGCACCAAAGCGGTGGCTATTTCATTTACGATGCAGCGGTTCTCTGATAGCGCGAAAACCATTTTCAATGAACCCGTGCCGGAACTGAAACTCGTGGACTGCGCCGATGAAGCAAATTGGGCACGCCAACTTTGGGCGCTCAATCAGCCCACGACAGAAGGGCAGGGAAAATTCACGGTGCTGTTGCGCCACCAAAAAGATGTGCAACGCCTCAAGTACGCGGTGTTGATGAAAAAAACCGTGGAGTTGAATACCGTAAAGCAGGCACTGAGCCTGAGCAATTTCACCCGCGGGCGGTTGCTGCTGATGCCCCGAGTGAAGGAGGCCGACATCGAGCTGGTGGACGGCGACGTGGCACGCGCGTTCTTTTTCTCGGAGATGTATTATCAGGCGCTGCAGGTTGAAACGGAAAAAGATCTCGCGGCGTTCCGGAAGGTGATTGAAGACAAAAATCATTTGCAGCAGATGTTGAATCCCGACCCACGTCGGTAACGTCAAAACCCATTGGAGGGAAAAATGAAAACGAATCGTACTGAGCTCGCAATCGGCGTGGCACTCCTGTTCGGAGTGGCCGCGTTATTTATTGTTTCCAAACCTGAACCCGTCGCACCTGCGCCTGCACCGGATGAAAAGCAGGCCGCCGCACCTAAGCTGACGGAACCAACAGGACCTGCCGAAGGCGAAACACCCGAGCCACCAGAAGGCGAGCTTACTGAACCCGCAGAAGGTGAGCTTACTGAACCCGTAGAAGGTGAGCTTACTGAACCCGTAGAAGGTGAGATTACTGAACCCGTAGAAGGTGAGATTACTGAACCCGTAGAAGGTGAGGAATCAAACGAAGAACCCACCGATCCAATTTTAGCATTGGTGGGTAAAATTGACAGCTCGGCGGGTAAGGTCCGTGTGCTCGCCAATCTTGCCGGCACGCTCGCGCAAACGGGCGATACCGAACGCGCAGTCATCATCCTCGCGCAGTCGCAAGCCATCGTGGATGAAATAGAAGAAGCTACTTTACTGGCACCCGCGTTGAGCTATTTGGCCGGTGCGCAAATTCGCCTCGGGCTAAATGACGACGCCCGAGCCACGCTGGCGCAGGCGTTGGCAACGGTGGAAAAAATCAAGGGCGTCGATGCGAAAGTGCAAACACTCGGCAAGCTCACGATTGCCCTTAACGAATTGGGCGACCACGAACAAATCCAAGCCGTGCTCGCACAGTCGCTGGTGTTGGCCAATGAAATTCAGCAGCAAGCGCAGGCCGTGTTGCAGCAATCGCTCACGCTCGTGGGCCGTATGAACGACGGCGAAGGCAAAGCCATCGCGCTGCAACAAATCGCCACCGCAATGGCTCAGCCGGGCAACGCGAAACAAGCGGAAGAAATTTTTGTGCAAGCCCTCACGATTGCCACACAGATTGCCGATGCAGAAAAGAAAGCCATCGCGCTGGATAAAATTGCCCGGTCCTTCGAGCAAGCCGGGCCGGGCGGTGAGTTTACCCAACTACAATTCAGCATCGGTTGGATGTATTATGAGGGCAACAACTTACCGCGCGATTATGCGCGCGCCGCCGCATGGTATCGTAAGGCCGCCGAGCAAGGGCACGCGCAGGCGCAGGTGAACCTCGCCGTGATGTACACCGAAGGCGAAGGCGTGGCCGCCAGCAAAGTGGAGGCGCTCAAGTGGTTTCGCCAAGCCGCCGAGCAGGGCTTCGCCGAGGGCCAAACGGCCTTGGGCGTGATGTACGCGCTCGGCCAAGGCGTGGAAGCGGATCTCGTGCAAGCCAACAAATGGCTCGCCCTGGCCGCCGCCCAAGGTGATGCCGATGCGCAAGTAGCGCACACAGAACTGGTCACCAAACTTTCCCCCGTGCAATTGGCGGAGTCCAAAAAACTCACCGAACAATGGCACGCGCAACGCGCGCCCGCGTCGAAGCCTATTCCCGCTCCAGAGCCCGAAGTTCTCGAAGCTCCGAAGCCGGAATAATTTGGACCGCAAAGACGCCAAGGAAAGCATTTGAAAATACTTGGCGTTTTGGTGGTTCAAAAAAATCTACCAATTAGCTTATTCCCCGCCAGTGAATAACCTTGAGTTATCCACGTTTCCCTGTTAACAATTCGTCTTTCGCATGAGCGAACGGAGGATCGACACCGGAATTTGGGATAAGCTGACGAAGGCTGTGGTGTTTTTGCTCGTCATTGCCGCCTTGCTCGCCGTGGCGGTTT
>JAPKEI010000269.1 GCA_028872685.1 Verrucomicrobiota bacterium
CCGCAAATTTCCATGGTGCCGCCGACGCGGAGTTTGCCGCCCATGGGGGTGACGGCGACGCGGGCTTCCTTGAGCAATGAGCACAGGCGAGGCAACTCGGCGGGATTGCGCAGCGTGAGCGAGTAGCCTTTACCACCCTGCATAGGGATGCTCAGGCCGAGTTGGGGCGTGAGGTCGGGCGTCCAAGCGCCGCCCGCGAGGATGACGTGCTCGGCGTTGAGGCGTTCGCCGGTGGCGGTTTCGATGGTGGTGATTCGATCACCTTTACGAATGAAATTTTTGCATTCGGCATCCAAGAAAACCCCGCCGCGTTCGCGGATGCCGCGCCGGAGTTCCTCCATAAAAATTTTCGGGTCGAGATGGCAATCCTGCGCGAACCACACGCCGCCGACCACGTCCATCGCGATGTCGGGATCAAGTTCGCGCACGCGGGCGGCATCGCACACTTCTGCCTCCACGCCCACGGCGGCGGCTTGGGCTGCGACTTTAGCTTCGTCTTCAAGGCCGGCTTCCGTGCGGCAGAGCATCATCAGCCCACGCTTGGCGAGGTCGAAGTTCAGTTCATCGGCTAATTCCAAAAACAACCGGCGACTTTCGAGACTGAGGGTGCTGAGAATGGGTTTACTGTTTTCCACATGGCGCGCGTTGGCATGGCGGAAAAATTTCCAGCACCAACTCCAAAGCGCAGGATCAAGCCGCGGCCGCATATAAAAGGGGCTCTTGGGGTTAAGCATCCACTTGAGGCCCTGACTGATGACGCCCGGCGCGGCGAGTGGGATGAAATGACTGGGCACCACCATCCCGGCATTTTCATCGGAACATGACGAGCGCCGCGTGGGGTCGCGGTCGATAATCGTCACCGTGCGACCAGCCTTGGAAAGGTACCATCCGCAGCAAAGCCCAATGACGCCGCCGCCAATGATGAGAATGTCGTGAGATTTGTCGGACACGTTAGCGGGAATAAACGATGCCGTGGCGGAAGGGATCGGCTGGGTGGATGATGAGTTCCGATTCGGCGGTGACAAAGGCATGGCCTTTCACGGTCGGAACCACGCCTCCTTCAGGTGCTTCCTGCACAGCGCCTTCGAAGATGGTGTCGAGAATGCCTGCTTGTCGCCACGTTTGGCCGGGATGCAGTTTGCCATCAGCGTGCAGGCACGCGAGCTTGGCGCTGGTGCCAGTGCCACACGGCGAACGGTCGAATTCGCGACCGGGGCAGAGCACAAAATTTTTGCTGTCGGCCTCGTCATTGGCCGGTGGACCGAATACTTCGATGTGGTCAATCTCGCCGCCATCTTCGCCCGTAATTCCATTCGCCTCCAACGCCTTGCGCACGGCACAGGTAAAATCTGTGAGTCGATCGAGATTACTAAAGTCCACCACAATCATGTCGCCAGCCTCGATGAGAAAAAACCAATTGCCGCCCCACGCCACATCGCCGTGCACCGTTCCCCAGCCGGGCACCTCCACCGGCACGGCGGCGGCGTGGCGATAGCTACGCACATTTTGTACTGTCACCCAACCTTCCACCGGCGGCTGCACGGTGACGATACCAGTAGGCGTCTCGATTTTGTTGTCGCCTGCAGCCAATCGGCCAAGATGGGCGAGCGTGACTGTGACTCCGATCGTCCCGTGAATGCAGCCGTGCAGGTAGCCGATGTTGTTAAAGAACACCACGCCCGCCACGGCATCGGGCTGTGTGGGTTCCACGAGGAACGCGCCCACCATCGCCTCGTGCCCTCGCGGTTCGCAGGCCACGGCGGTGCGCAGCCAATCGTGATCGCTCTGCAAAAAATCGCGCCACTCGGCAGGGGTTGCCCCGGGATTGGTTGGCATACCATCAACCACCACGCGCGTGGGCTCGCCAGCGGTGTGCGAATCGATGACCTGAATTGTTTTTACACCCTCACTCATGGAACGCACGCAGCGTATGGCGCGCGCCGGCAATTGGACAGTGCGAAATGACTTGGCCACAAACGGTGTAGTGCGCAACCCTGCGGGCTGCTGTGACACCCGCCTTGGAAAACTCCCCGCGCCTGCGGCTGATGACGCTCTGTTTGATGTACTTGGCACAGGGCATGCCATATGGGTTCGTAACGGGAACCTTAGTCACCTTTCTTGCCACCAAAGGCTACGGAGTCAAAGAGATAGCGGGAATTACATTTATGGCTCAATTACCGTGGACATTTAAATTCATCTGGGGACCGATTATTGACCGATTCGATTTCCATTTTTTAGCCATGGGGCGGCGGCGGTTATGGATCCTCTTTGCTCAATCAATGATGACCATAACGCTTCTTTCAATTTTGCTCCTGCCTGACCCTGCCAAGGTCATGACCACTCTTCTCTGGATAATTGCCATCCACAACGTATTCGCCTCCCTTCAGGATGTCTCGGTGGATGCATTGGCAGTGGATCTGTTGCCAGAAAATGAAAGAGGCAAAGCTAATGGATTCATGCGTGCAGCAGCTTATCTCGGTTCTATTATTGGGGGAGCCGTGATGGGTGTGCTTACGGCCAGACACGGGCTGCATCTCGCCATTTCATTACAGGCTATCATAATGATCATTGTAATGATGGCCCCTTTGTTCCTGCGTGAACGCGAAGGAGAAAGGCTATTTCCTTGGAACCCACTGGAAAAACTCAAGCAGACCACGACTCCCGCCGTCGAAGCAGCCACTGCATCAGCCGGCGCATTATTCAAATCCTTCCGTAAGGCCTTTTCCCTGCCTTCGACCCTGTTAGCTGCTGCACTGGCACTTATCATCATGGTCGGCCAGTATACGATTTCAATTATATCTAAACCCCTTTTCATTCAGGAACTTGGCTGGTCAATGGAGGCTTACTCCAAGTGGATTACGGGCGGAGGATACTTTTTCGCCTTGGGCGGTTCCTTATTGGGTGGTTTGTTGGCCGATAGATTCACGGCCAAACGAACTGCCGGCACGGCAACCGTTGTGCTCGGAATTATTTGGATCGCCTTCTCGATGATGGAGCAACACTGGGGCAATCGAACCCTTGCCTTGGGTTTCATCTTCGCCGAACAGTTTTCGATCGGGATAATGACAGTTTCACTTTTTTCTATTTTCATGAGTGTCAGTTGGCCGGTGATAGCAGGAACCCAGTTTACAACTTACATGGCTTTGTTGAATGTCTCCGGTATAGCAGGCACCAAATTAGCCGGTGAGATGGGTGATTCTCCGGATTACACCACGATTTATCTTGGAGCCGGGATTGCGCAAATCGCCTTCCTCTTGCTTTTAAAGAAGATCGATGTTGGAGAAACCCGCCGTGAACTCGGTGAATCAGGGTGAGTCGGCGCTACTTCCAACATTGTCTACGTAAGTCAAATAGCCTAGCCTTGAGCTCTCCACGATATGCGTATTTTTGCAGTTATAGTTCTTTTAATGGGCCAATTGGCGTTGTGTAATGAACGCCCAAATGTGCTCTTTATCGCGGTTGACGATCTCAATGACTGGGTCAATTGCATGGGTGGGCGCAAGGGAGTGCATACGCCAAATTTTGATCGGCTGGCCAAGCGTGGGATGCTTTTTACCAACGCGCACTGTGCCGCGCCTGCTTGCAATCCTTCGCGTGTGGCAATCATGACCGGCGTGGCGCCGTCTACCTCAGGGGTCTACAACAATGGACAGGATTGGCGACGTAGTCCGCGGCTGGAAAAGGCGGTGACTTTGCCAGAACATTTCCGCACCGGCGGTTATGAGGCTTATGGTGGCGGGAAAATTTTCCATGCGCTTTCGTGGATCACCGGTGGCTACGGCAAGCAACAGAATGAAGCAAGGTTGTGGGATCACTACTGGCCCTCGGCCGATTCGCCCATGCCCGATCCCCAATGGCCCAAGGGGGCCCAAGCCAAGCGCGGCACCAATGGGTATCTTTATTCCAAACCAATCGCTGTAGGCAAAAGCACCGAGGGCCG
>JAPKEI010000270.1 GCA_028872685.1 Verrucomicrobiota bacterium
TGGGCGATCTTGCGTGCGACGAGGCATTGTTCGATCGCCTGCGCGAATTGCGCCGCACCCTCGCCAGCGAACGCGGCGTGCCGCCGTACATTGTTTTTTCCGACGTAGCCCTCCGCCACATGGCCCGTGAATATCCCATCACCCTTGCCACCTTCGGCCTCATCCACGGCGTGGGCGACAAAAAATTAAAAGAATTTGGCGACACGTTCACGGCGGAGATTGAAGCGTTTTTGGAAAACAATTCCCGACAGGAATTTGGGGCGTGATGGTAGAGGCGCGCTTTGCGTGTCCCTACTGGGCCGCGCGTTTGGCGGTGTAGCGTTTGAGGAGTTCGTCGGCCACCACTCCGGCGAGGATGACGATGCCGAGGATGGCGTATTCGAGGTGGGTGGAAATACCGAGCATGTTGATGGAATTATAAATGAGCCGGATGACCGCCGCCGCAATGATGACGCCGAGGATGCCGCCTTCGCCGCCGCGCAAACTGCAACCGCCGAGCACGGCGGCGGCGATGGCGTAGAGTTCATAGAATTCGCCGGTCTGCGCCGGTTGCACGGAATCCAATTCAAAGGCAAAAAGCAATCCGCTGATGCCGGCAAGCAGCGAGCAAATGACGTAGGCGGCAATTTTTAGGTTGTCGGTTTGGATGCCGCTGTAGCGTGCGCCTTCCTCGTTGTTGCCGAGGGCGAGCAGATAGCGACCCCAGATGGTGCGGTTGAGAAACAACGCGGCGGCCACGGCGATGACGACCAAAAAAACAAAGGGCATCGGCAGGGCGAAGGTGTCGGTAATGGGAATCTTGCCACTAAAAATTTCATTCAACTGATCGTGTCCTTTGAAGCCCATCGATTGGTTATCGGTGGTCCATCGGGCCATTCCGCGATAAATTAAAAGCCCACAGAGGGTGACGACAAAAGGTTGCAGTTTGGCTTTGGTGATGAGCAATCCGTGAATGAGGCCGATGAGCGCCGAGAGGCCGAGCATGGCGCAAATGGCGACAACGGGATCCCAGTTTTTGCCAAGGGTGAAAGCCAGCAGCGAAGCGGTGAGGCCGATCACCGATCCGATGGAAAGATCGATGCCGCCGGTGATGATGACGAACGCCACGCCCACGCCCATAATGGAGTAGAGGCTCGACCACTTCACGAGGTTTTGCATGTTGTACGCGCTGACAAACTTGGGGTTCAGCACGGCGGTGATCACGAAAATCGCAATGAGCAGGCCGAGGATGCCGAGAATATTTTTTTTCATGATCGTGGTCAGGCGGCAAGCGGGGTACCGGTGGCGAGTTGCATTACGGCTTGTTCGGATAATTGATCGCGCGGCAACTCGCCGGCGATGCGGCCTTCATGCATCACCAGTGCGCGGTCGGCCATGCCGAGCACTTCCTCCAATTCGCTGGAGACAAATAGGATGGCCACGCCGTCGGCGGCGAGTTGTTCCATGAGCCTGTACATTTCGCGCTTGGCACCGACATCGATGCCGCGCGTGGGTTCGTCGAGTAAGAGTACACGCGGCCTGAGCGCGAGCCATTTGCCGAGCACGACTTTTTGCTGATTGCCGCCGGAGAGATTCACGGTGGCTTGGTCGAGGTCGGGGGTTTTGATGGCGAGTTGTTCCGCGGCTTCGGCGGCGACTTTTTCTTCGGCATTGAAGTTGAGGAAACCATTTTTCTGATCGCGGCTAAGGCTGGCGAGGCTGGCATTTTCGCGCACGGCCATTTGCAAAATGAGGCCGTGTTGCTTGCGGTCTTCCGGCGCAAGGGCAAGCCCGGCACGGATGGCTTCGCGCGGATTGCGTGGGGCAAAGGGTTCGCCCGCCATTTGCATTTGGCCGCCCACGGCGGGGGTGACGCCGAAAATAGTTTGAAGCAGTTCCGTGCGACCCGAGCCCACGAGACCGGCGATGCCCACGATTTCGCCGGCGCGTAGTTGCAGCGAAATTTCCGCGTGCGGATGCGCGGGGGTGCGTACCGCATCCAGCTCCAGCATGATGTCGCCGGGGTCGTGTTGCTTGCGGTCGTAAAACTGTTCTAGGTCGCGGCCGACCATCAGGCGCACCATCGCGTTGTGATCGATTTCTTTGCGGCTGAGTTCGCCGGCGTTTTCGCCATCGCGCAGCACGAGGACGCGATCGGCCAGTTCAGTCACTTCGCCGAGCCGGTGCGAAATATAAATGACGCTGATGCCCTGCGTACGCAGATCGCGGACGACTTCGAAGAGCGTTTCGGTTTCGTGTTGCGAAAGGCTGCTGGTGGGCTCGTCCATAATCAGCACGCGCGCCTGGCAGGAAAGGGCCTTGGCGATTTCCACAAGTTGCTGGCGACCGATGGGGAGATCGCTTACGAGCGTGTTGGCGGGCAAGTCGAGCCCCACGCGCTGCAAGTGTTCCGTGGCTTCGGCGTGGAGTTTGGCTTGGTCGATGAAGCCGAACTGATGTGGCTCACGCCCAAGAAAGATATTAGCGGCAAGGTCGAGGTTGGCGGCAAGGTTGAGCTCCTGATGAATCAGTGCCACGCCTTGGGCCAGTGCTTCGCGCACGGATTGGAATTGCACCGGTTGGCCGTCGATAAAGATTTCGCCCGCGTCGGCCGGTTGCACGCCGGCAAGGATTTTCATCAGAGTGCTTTTGCCCGCGCCATTTTCGCCGATTACCGCGAGCACTTCGCCGTGGGCGAGTTTCAGGTGTGCGTTGTGCAGGGCGCGCACGCCAGGGAATCGCTTGCCCAAGCCACGGACCTCCAGCAGCGGTGTTGCCGGGGCCGCCATGTTTATTGCTTGCCCAGTTCGGCCATCTCCTTTTTGGTGGCCCAAAACTCGTCCACGTTTTCCTTTGTCACCACGAGGAACGGCACTTCCATAAATTTATTTTCCGGAATGAACGCGGTGTCGCCATCGAGAATGCGCTTCATCGCCTTCACCGATTCGTAGCCATACTTCCACGGCTGCTGGCTGATGGTACCTTGCGCGGTGCCGTCCTTGATGGCCTGCAGCATCGCGTCAGGTTCATCGAATCCGCACACTTTTATTTTTCCGGTACGGTTGGCCTCGCGGATGGCGTCCAAGCACGCGGGCGGATTGTAAGCGAACAAGCCGACCATACAGGCCACATTTTCGTATTTGGTGATGGTATCCTCGGCGTTGCTCTTGGCCTTGGCTTTGTCGAAATTATCCGTGCGCGTATCGAGGATGATATATTTTGAGCCTTCGGCCTTGAGGTTTTTGGCGTCCACGGGATCGAACTTTGCTGTGCTCAATTCCTGCTCCGGGCGGCCCAGCAATTCATCGATCACTCCCTGGCGGCGTTGGCGGGCATTGAGCTGCTCAAGGCGGCCGACGAAGATCATCACCTCGCCGCCCTCGGGCAACGCGGCTTTCACCAGTTCGCCCAGCGCGCGGCCGGCTTTGTAATTGTTGGTGCCGATGTACAGCATCCGGTCGCTGTCCGGCGCATCAGCATCGTGCGTGATGAGCTTGGTTTGCTTGGCAGCCTCATTGATAAACGCCGTTTGATTCTCCGCATCAATCGGGCTAATCGCAATGCCGTCAATGCCCTTGGCCAGCAGCGTTTCCATGATGCGCTTTTGGTCCACCAACCCCTTCGTGGGCATGTGGACTTCGCATTTGATGTTGAATTCTTTTTCCGCGATGCGCACGCCGGCGGCGCAGAGATCCCAAAATGGATCCACGCCATTGGTCACGTAGGCGACGGTGACGGTGTTGTTTTTTGAATCAGTCGGTTTCTTGCAACCCCAACCCAACAACAGGGCTGAGGCGCACGCGAATGCCAAGAGGTAACGAGCAACTTTCATGGGCGTGAGTGTTCACCCAAGCGGAACAGGGGTAAAGGAAAAATGGACTAACGGAGGGGTGTGCCGCCAAGGGCTTTGCCGTTGGTGTTGAGGATTTGGAAATGTCGGATGACAGGACGGTTTG
>JAPKEI010000271.1 GCA_028872685.1 Verrucomicrobiota bacterium
GTGCGGCCGCGCTTGCTCTTGGCGGTTTTGGGCAGGGCGAGCAGTTCGAGCTGGCCGCGCTTGAGTTCGCCTGCGAGTGCTTCGGGCGCGTGCGTGGCGAGATGATGCACCGTCACGCGGCCGGATTGTTGGGCAATGGAAATCAACTCCGCGCGGCCATCGGCGTCCAAATCTTCCGCGTGGAAGCTGCGCAGCTTGGGCATCCGAAACTGCAGCTCCGGCCCGAGTTGCCCGTCTTTGCCCTGCAATCGAAACCGAAACGGCGCGGCGCTCTGCCAATTCATCAACGCCAAGTCACTGCGCCGGTCGCCATCGAGATCCACCACCTGAAACGCTTTCACGCCGCCCGCCAGCGGGTGGGTCACCGGTTTGTTCAGCGCGCCCTTGGCGTCCTGATACAACACGTATAATTTCGATTCCCCCAGCAACAACAAATCTGTGCGGCCATCGCCGTTGAGATCGCCCGTGCCCAGCGCGTTGGCGCTGATCTGCCCGTCGCGTACTGCCCAACGCTTCGGCGCGCCCCAGCCTTTGGCCTCGCGGTATTGCACCAGCAATTCCTTCGGTTCGCCGTAGTAGGCGAGGTCCGGCTTTTTGTCGCCATTCAAATCCGCCACCACCAAGCTGGAAATGCGTTTCTCCGATGGGATGGATTCAATTCGAAACCGTGCATCCGGCGGCAGCGCATTCGCGGTGTCGTCCGTGACCTTCGCCGGTTTGCCGCCGGTGCGATTATAAAGCAGCGTAATTTTGCTGCGCGGATTATTAACTAAAACCAAATCCCGACGCCCATCGCCATCGAGATCCGCTTGGCGGAGATTATCGATGCCACGCCCGACCGGGAAAATTTCCGGCCCCAGGAATCCAAACCGTTCCGCCGCCGAGGGTGCATCCGCCGCCATGAGTGTGGAGACGGTAAATAGAGACAAAAGTAATGTGCGCATAATCATCAGGTAAGGGAAAATGATGCGCCGTGGGGATTTATTTGACCAGATAATTTGAACCGCCTAGGCGGTTCAAAATCATTCCCCGATTAAATGCACCGTTACTTTGCGGCGATGGCCGGCGTGGCGGTGTTCCCAGAGATAAATCCCTTGCCACGTGCCGAGCGCAAGGCGGCTGCTGGTGATAGGGATGGAGAGGTTGACGGCGGTGAGCGCGGTGCGCACGTGCGCGGGCATGTCATCGGGCCCCTCGTAATCATGTTCGAACATCGGGTCCCCATCCGGGCACACCCGTGCCATGAACCGCTCCAAGTCCCGCCGCACGCCGGGATCGGCGTTCTCCTGAATCACCAGCGACGCGCTCGTGTGCTGAAGATGCACCGTGGCCAGCCCATCGGCAAAGCCCGCTTCATTCACCAATGACTCCACCTCGCCGGTGATATCGTGGAAATCCCGACCGCGTGTGGGTACGGCAAGTGTGTGCGTGTGTTGCGAAAGCATAAAAAAGGTTTGCCGCGAAAGTTGCCGAAAGGCAAGCCGCGAGGACGGAGGTGGACCGCCCTCGCGACTTTTAGGTGGAGCTGAACCGGCCGGGGTGGAGGGCGTTGGCCGCCCAAGGGGGATTATTTTCCGCCGGTTCAAACCGCCAAGAGGAGAAGTAGGCACTGGCGATGTCACTGTCATCAACGCGCAATTCCCGCAGGAGGAAACTCAGGATGGGCGTGCGCGTATTCCATTGCGGCAGGTGCTCGAAGTTCGCGATGGTGTACACTTCACCTTCCCGCGGCACGGTGGAGGTCCAATCCCAAATCGCGCCGGAAAAGTGGTCGTTGGTGCAAATCACCCGTTGTCCTGCATACCACATTTGCCATTCTCCTTAGTTTAACGTAAGGCGGTTTGTTAAATCGTGCTTGGAAAGTTGTTAACCGAGTGTGAAGAAGGATTGAACCGCATAGACGTCAAGGGAAACCATTTTCAAAAACACTTTGCGTCTTGGCGGTTCAAAAAAAAAGTTCACAAAAAAAGGCGACCCGAAGGCCGCCTTCTAAATTCTAACTCCTGAATTGTATCTCCAAGCTAGATTCCTTTATCAATCATCAGCTTGAGCAGATCGCCGACGCGATTTGAGTAGCCCCATTCGTTGTCGTACCAGCTGACGACTTTGAAGAAGTTTTCGTTTAATTCCATTCCCGCACCTTGATCGAAGATGCTCGATTTGGGGCAGTGGATGAAGTCGGTGCTCACCACTTCGTCTTCGGTATAGCCGAGCACACCGTCGAGATACGTCTCGCTGGCGCTTTTCATGGCGGCGGAAATTTCCGCATAGCTGGTGCTCTTCTCGGTTTTGAAAGTGAGATCCACCACGCTGGCCGTGGGCGTGGGCACGCGGAAAGCCATTCCGCTCAATTTACCTTTCACCGCAGGGCAAACGAGGCTCACCGCCTTGGCCGCACCGGTGCTGGCGGGGATGATGTTGATGGCGGCGGCGCGTCCATCGCGCCACGCTTTGCGGCTGGGGCCGTCCACAGTTTTTTGCGTGGCGGTGTAAGCGTGAATGGTGGTCATCAAACCCTCGGCAATGCCGAAGCCTTCCTTGAGCAACACGTGCACCACGGGCGCGAGGCAATTGGTGGTGCAGCTGGCGTTGGAAACAATGTGATGATTCGCCGCGTCGTATTGGTCATCATTCACGCCCATCACAACGGTCAAATCCTCGCCCTTCGCGGGGGCACTGATGATGACTTTCTTCGCGCCGGCCTCGAGGTGTCCCTTGGATTTTTCAGCATCAGTGAATAGGCCGGTGGATTCGATCACCACATCGACGCCCAGCTCTTTCCACGGCAGCTCGGCCGGGGTGCGGGCGCTGACGACTTTCATTTCATCGCCATTGACGATGAGCGTATCGTCGCCCTGATGCGTGACCTCGCCGGGAAACGTGCCCTGTGAGGAATCGTATTTAACAAGGTACGCGAGATTATCCGCCGGGACGATATCGCCCACTGCAACGACGTCAATCGCCGTGCCTACGAGTCCTTGTTCCACCATCGCGCGGTAAGCCAACCGGCCAATCCGCCCGAAACCATTAATTGCAACTTTGATAGCCATAGTATAATCCGCCACTGAAAAATGCGGGTCGCGCATCATAGCCACGGCGGCAGCGGCGTCAAGAGCGGAGTCCAGCGCTCTCGACATTCCCGCATTGCCGCGCTAATCTCCCGCCGATGTCACTGCTGGAAATCAGCGATCTCAGAAAAAGTTTTCGCACGCCCGAAGGTGAAACTCAGTCGGTGCTCGATGTGCCGTCCTTTTCCCTCAAGACCGGCCAACAACGCGCACTGCGCGGCGCCAGTGGCACGGGCAAGACGACGTTGCTCAATTGTATCGCCGGCATCCTCAGCCCCACTTCCGGCATCGTGCGGCTCGATGGCCACGACCTCGCCACCGCCAGCGAGCCCCAACGCGATGCCCTGCGCGCGCGCTGCGTCGGCTATATTTTTCAAACCTTCAACCTGCTGCAAGGCTACACTTGCATAGAAAACGTGCTGCTCGGGATGAGCTTCGGGCGCGGGCCGGACACCGATGCCGCGCGCGGCTTACTCGATCGCGTGGGGCTCAGCCATCGGTTGCATCATCGTCCCGGCCAACTTTCCGTGGGCCAACAGCAGCGTGTGGCTGTGGCGCGTGCGTTGGCCAATCAACCATTGCTCGTGTTGGCCGATGAACCCACCGGCAATCTTGATCCCAAAAACGCGCGCGAGGCGCTGCAGCTCATCCGCGAAGTGTGCGAGGAAAGTGCCGCCGCGTTGCTCATCGTGAGTCACGACCCGATGGTGCTCGGTCAATTCGACGACTGCCAGGATTTGGCAGAGTTGAACCACGCCGCGCAGGAGGTGGCCGCATGACGTGGTGGATGATTATCCGCAACAGCCTGCG
>JAPKEI010000272.1 GCA_028872685.1 Verrucomicrobiota bacterium
AATCAGGGCATCACCGGCATCCAGTACTGGACCGGCGAAACCGTCGACGGCAACGTCATGCGCGCACGGCTTGAGGAATTGTTCGGAGATTAGATTGTAATGTAAGCCGGATCGGTTCTCCCTCGGTGGGAATGGAAGCTTCTGGGGGCTCAGTCCGTTAGGGCGTTTATGGGGGTGAGGTCGAGCTTGCGGAACTCCACCTCCGAACCCTCCGCCTGGATGGCGATCTTGCCCTTTTGGGCGGTGCATTTAGAGCCGTGGTTCACGAAGTCGCCATTGACCCATACCTTGACCTCGTCGCCGAGGCACTCGATCACCATGCGGTTCCATTCGCCGGGTTCCTTCTCCGAACCATCGGTCAGGTTGAGGATGCGGCGTGCCTTGCCCTCGGTGATTCCCCAGTTCTTCTCGGCTCCGCGGCGCTTTACCATGTTGGGTACGGTGATGTCCTCAACGATGCACCAGAAGTCGCCCGCGTTCTTGTGGTACATCTGTACCTCGATCGACTTCGGGAACATCTTGTAGAGGGCGCGTGGCTTGGAGGAGTGCACCAGAACCCCGCAGTTGCCCGGCTTGCCCGCGAAGCGGTATTCCACCTCGAGACGGTAGTTCTGGTTCACCTCGTCGTGCACCAGGTGGCCACCGGGAGAACCGAGGCTCACCAGCATACCGTCGCGTGCTACGAAGGGCACCTTGCCGTCGGGGTGTTCGTCGAGGTGAGGGACGTCCACCTTCCAGCCCGTCAGGTCCTTGCCGTTGAATAGGCTGCGGGTATGGGGGGAGAGCACCTCATGCTTGTCGTAGAGGCGTTGCCAAAACACTTTCCAGTACTTGTCGTAATAATCATTCGCAGCCACTTTGATGTGCGGAAGGTCCTGCACCTTTGGAGCCTTGGCAGGCTCGTAGTTTTTCAGGTGTGTTTGACCGGCACGTTCTCGGGGGGAGACGAAGCGCCAGTCCGGTTTACCGAGCACATCCTCACATAGCTTGGCCCCCATCGGGTCGTACTTGATTAACTGTGCGCGCGTATGGATGTGATTATGGTCGTGGTCCATGGTGCGGTTCGTGTTGTACCAACACTGGTAAATCTCAGCCCAATATTCCGCGCGATTGCGCGAGGCATAGCATCGTTTGGGACCGCCAAAAACAATGAGCACCTCATCATTTCTGTTTACCGTTGCATTCGAGTTTGTCTTTTTTCCGTTCACTAGAATATCACCGTTATTCAGGCATTTCCGAATGAGTTCGGGTGACTCATCAGGAAATGATTCTTTCAAAGCTTCAAACAGGCTCACCGGCTTGTCGCTTAACACGCGTCGGAACCGCTGTGCCGCGCGGCCATCATTCCAAATGCCCGTCTTGGCTACGTTTTCAAATGTCGCCGTCAGCCGCTTTTGCAAAGCCGCATCGAAGCCTGCGCCGTGCACGACGTGCCCGAATTCATGGATCAAGATGCTCTCCAACTTCATGCCGCCGTCGTACTCCATCACGTCCTCCTCCGCGAACACCACCGTCGGTCGCCGGCCGATGTGTTTGAGAAAGCCGCGCTGGCGCCAGTTATAAAAATCAAGCTCCTTACCTTTTTTGTCCGTGGTGAATTGCGGCAACTGCGAGGTCAGCTCGTCATGCCCGATCAATAGGCAAAGCACGCGCTTCTTACGAATCTGCTCGGCGAGCTCTGGCTTAATGCTGCGCATGAGCATATCGAACTGATACGCCGTTTCCTTGTGCGCTAGATCCGCCACCTTGGCGGAGGTGGCGATGAGGATATCCTGAACCACCGTCGCCTTCTTGTAGAAACCAGTGTCCAGTTTGTACTCGCGCGCTTGTGTCTCGGTGAGGGGTTTCACCTGATACGCCGACTGCCCCGCGAGACATGTCGTACTCGTCAACAAAGCTAAGAAGATATTTTTCATACGTGTTTTAAATAAATTTTAGGGCGAGTTTTACGGCTTCAAAGAGACTGTTCGGTTTTGCTTTGCCTTGTCCAGCGATATCAAGCGCGGTGCCGTGATCGACCGACGTGCGAATGATCGGCAGGCCTAGGGTGGTGTTTACGGCATTATCGAAGGCCAGTGCTTTGAGCGGGATGTGGCCTTGGTCGTGGTACATACACACGAAAAAATCCGTGACGCGGCGTTTGGCGGGGATGAAAGCGGTGTCGGGAGGGATGGGGCCTTCGACATCAAAGCCCTTTTTGCGAGCGGCATCGATGGCGGGGGTGATGATGCGCGCCTCTTCATCGCCAAACAGGCCATGCTCGCCCGCGTGCGGGTTGAGCCCAAGCACGCCGATCTTCGGTTCGTGCCCACGAATGCGCCGCATCGCCTGCGCGCCCAACTCAAGCACATCGAGAATCCGCTCCGTGGTGAGCAACGTAGGAACTTCAGAATACGGCACGTGCGTGGTCGCAAACACACAGCGCACTTCGCTCGAGTATTGCATCATACAAAACCGCTGCGCGTGCGTTTTCTCCGCGAAGATTTCCGTGTGTCCCGGAAAGGAAATCTCCGCCGCACGCAAGGCCTCTTTATTAAGCGGCCCCGTCGTCACACCCGCCACTTGCCCACCGAGCGCGGCATCGATGGCGTTCTCCACATAAGCAAACCCTGCCCGTCCCGTGGCGGCATTGACCTTGCCCGTTTCAAAATCCCCAAGCCCAATTGCGCCAATATCCAAAACACATGGCCCATCCGCCTCCGCCAAACCGCCGATGTATTTCTCCGGCTCTGGTAAATTGCATTGGTCAGCGGCCTGTTCCAGCACCACCTTGTCGCCAAAGATAATCGGCACACACTGCTCGGCTACTTCCTTGTTTTGCAAAAGATGCAGACACACCTCCGGGCCGATGCCGGCCGGGTCTCCCATAGTGACGGCTATTTTTGGCAGACTCATTTCCGGTTCGGTTGCCAAATGGGATCGATCATCTTCGCGTTCAACTTTTCCCATTGGGCAAGAAGTTCATCTACTTTGTCCGTACGTATAGTAGCGAGGTCTTTTTCCTCAGACACATCTTCAGTCAGATTATACAACTCCCAAGCTGATTTCTTTCCGCGCTTAGGATTGCGCAGCAACTTCCAATCACCGTGTCGTATGGCCGTTCGGTTGCCTAATCGCCAATATAGTGTTTGGTGAGGGATACCTTTTTTTTGGCCCGTGAGGTAAGGGATAATATTTACTCCATCCAGAGGACGTTTTACCTCGGCCTTCGCCAAGGCCGTGCTCGTGGCAAAGAGGTCCAATGAGATGACGGGTTTATCGTATGTCTGCCCTTTGGGAACGGTTCCTTTCCACTGCATTAAAAAAGGAACGCGAACTCCTCCTTCGTAAACGGTTCCTTTACCTTCACGTAACGGGGCGTTGCTGGAGGTGAGTTCACGGGTGGGGCCGCCATTGTCGCTGAGGAAAAAGATCAGGGTATTCTCCTCCAGATTTTTTGCCCGGAGTTTTTTCAGGATTGCGCCGACACTATCGTCCATGTTGGACAGCATCGCGGCAAAAATACGGCGTTGGATATCCTTGATATGCCCGAACTTTTTCATGTACGCATCAGCTCCTTGTAGAGGGCTGTGAACGGCGTTGTAAGGCACGTAAAGGAAGAAGGGGGCATTGGCGTTTCGATCAATGAATGAGAGTGATTCCCGAGTAATGGCGTCAGTGAGATAGGTATGTTCTTCAACCGGCTGGCCCGCCCTTAGTATAGGGTTATCAGCATCATAATCGGGCTCGGTGTTGCCCATATGCGTTGAGTAGATCAACTTGCCATCAGGTGAAATCAATTGGCCGGAACCGCCACCCGGAAGGGTCTTGCGGCGGAGCCAGGTGGTAACGCCTTTGTACGGAGGAGGCACAAAATAATGGCCTTC
>JAPKEI010000273.1 GCA_028872685.1 Verrucomicrobiota bacterium
GATGCCGCAATTATTCTGCCCACACCAATCAAGCTGACCTTCTGTTTCAAGCTGCCGGTTAAGCAAACTGTATCGGGGCTGCAGTGAGGAAACCGGGCCAAGCACCGAAGCACGGCCGAGCTGATCCACTGAGTAATTGCTCACTCCGGGCCACTTGATTTTACCCTGTTCCTTTAGATCAAGCAGCGTTTGCCAGGCTTCCTCCACGCCTTCATCGGGTTCGGGCCAATGGAGTTGGTAAAGGTCAATGCAGTCAGTCTGCAGGCGCTTCAATGAACCTTCGATTTCCTCAAGAATGGTAGCGCGGGAGGTGAAGCGATTGGGGGTGCGATCGGCGTTGGGGAGTACGCCACACTTGGTGGCAAGGATGACGGGGCGACCCCATTCTTTGACGGCTTTGCCGACGGCTTCCTCAGACACGCCAAAGCCATAAGCGTGCGCAGTATCGATCCAGTTGATGCCCGCCTCAAGTCCTTCCAAAATTGCAGCTACTGAATCAGCCTCATCCTGAGGCCCCCAACCCATCCCCCAGTCATCCCCACCAATGGCCCAGGTGCCGAAGCCAACGGGAGTTAATTCTAAATCGGAGTTACCAAGAACGCGTGTCTGCATGGGCCCTGACTCTAACTGCGCCCAAAGAACGAGGCAAGCCAGCCTACTTGCGCAGGTCGCGCAGGATTAGGGTTACTTTTTTAGGATTGCCGGCGGTGAGAACTTTGCAGAGGCCGCGTTTGCCGTCTTTCTCGCCCATGAGCTGGCGTTTGCCTTTGGCGTCGAGGACGAAGCAGGTGATATAGTAGGACATGCCGGGCTTGATGGTGCTGGCATCGCCTACGATGAATTGGGTTTTGGTTTCGGTGTCGGCTTTGTGGGCGTATTTTTTTACGTTAAACTTGCCCACGAGGTCAGCGGGTTTGTCGGCGATGAACGGGTGGAATTCGTACAGCCTGATTTCCAATTCCAATCCCCCGTAGGCTTTCACGGTTTTGGGGGTGAGAATGGTGCCGGTGACTTTGGCGGACTCCGCGGCGGGAAGCTGAATGGCCAGCGCAAGGAGCGCGAGGATAAGAATGTTTTTCATAACAGGATTAGACGCAAGCTTGGCGTTTGCCCCCTGTTTGAAAAGGAAAATCGGGAAAATTTCGGGTAAAGCCGGGCCTAACAGAAAGCATGCTCCCAATGAGCACCTGTGTCTTTCGGGGTTACTGGTGTGCCCGGCGGTACTGGAAACCCTTATTCCCGCGGTGAAACCACTTTACCTTAAAAAATTGCGCGCCTCCCAGAGCGCAAAGGACGGGGAACCTAATTGAAGAGCGAGCGGTGGGTCAAATTAATTCTCCACAGCTACTCTTTTTTATTCACAGCGGTGGATAATTCCCGTTCACTTGCAAGGGTTGAACATTGCACCTGAACGCTGCGTCTATAAAATTGGCCTCAGACACGCGGCAAGTCGCGCGTCGGCCAAGGAGTAACCCATGTTGCAGTCAAACGATACGGAAAAACCCTATCTGTTGCATCACCTCGTCATCCACGGGGTGTTGGCGGTGGCATTTTTGGCGGTGGGCTGGTTGTTCCCCGCGCAGTACCGCACGCTACACACCGATGCGCTGGCGCAGGCATCGGTGGAAGAAGGGCAAACCTTGGAGGAATTCCGCGATTCACTCGGTGAAACTAATCAGTTTGGCGCCGGTCAATTGCTCGACCTTGCCGCCCAGCAACTGGAGCCCTCGACGAATGCTCTAAAGACCCTCCCGACCGACCCGGCGCTCGATCCCTTTTTCAGCCCCAGCCATCGCCGCACGGTGAAGGCGCGATTGGGCAGCGAAACTAAACGCGTGAACCAATTGCTAGCCTTGGAAAGCCAAGCCGCCGACTACGCCGCGGCCATTATCCTCGCCGCCCAACTGGAGGCCAACGGGCAGTTTCATCAGGACCTTAACCAGCAACTCCACAGCCTCGGGCTCGATGCAAACACCGATGAACTGCGCAAAGCCATGCGCGATTTCTCCCTGTTGGCCAGTCGACTCACCGAGCCGCAATTGGGCCTCTTGATGCGCCACACCGAAAGCACTCTCACCCTCATGCGTTTGGCAAAAATCGCCAAGCTCCAAACGCTAGTGTCGCCTTTTGACACGTTTAATGAAGTGGATGAAAATGGAAAAAGCGATGACGTCATCACCGCCGACGAGTTGATCGGCACCCCTTTCCACAAGCTCTTCGGGCACGTGGTGGTTCCCCACGCCAAGGGCCAGCCCGTAAAATGGGACGCCGATGGCAATGGCAAACTCACGCGCGAGGAATGGACCGCTCTGTCCTTCATCCCGCTGAAGTTAACCGAGTTTCCCGCTGTATACGCCGCCTCCGTGTGGAGCGAACAGCCCGAGAAGGTCACCCGCTACCTCATGAGCCACGGCCGACCCGGCACCCGATGGCTGCAGAACGCCATGCGCCAAGGGCGTGGCTCAATGAAGATGGTACTCGATCGGCAATTGCCCGTGAGCGACCGCGCCGGATTAGGTCACTGGCTCCCTTCTGCAGCCGCCTTCAGCCTCCGCCATCCCGGCTGGGCGCTCTTTGTCAAATTCCTGCTGCTCGGCCTCGGGTGCATCATCCTCATGCGCGCGTGGAACAGCTTTTTCACCGTCAGTGCCACCGGCGCTAACGCCGTGCGCGATTTCATCCTGCGCCGCCGCGCCATGGCCTGCGCGCTGTTTCTCACACTCGTGGCGCTGGGCGAACCGATCTTTCTCCAGCCCGCCCAATCCTCCGAGTACACGGTGTCCATCAATTTACCCGTCCTCAGTGAGGACGAAAACCAAACCTCAACCCCGAAAAACAATATCGCCATGCTTGCCAACAGCAACATTGTCCTCAACGCCATCCTCTTCCTCGCCTTTGCCGCGATCCAACTCTTTGTGTATCTCACCTGCAAATCCAAGGTGGATGAAATTCGCCAAGGCGAGGGCGATCCCCTGCTCAAACTACGGCTACTCGAAAACGAAGATAACCTCTTCGACATGGGCCTCTACATCGGCATCGCCGGTACCGCCCTCACCCTTGCCATCAAAATGCTCGCGCCTCAGTTCGGCATCAGCCTTTCCGTCGCCTACGCTTCCAATATCTTTGGCATCCTGTGCGTCGCCCTCGTCAAAATCCATCACGTCCGCGGCGCCCGCCAACAACTCATCATGGACGCCGAGGCCACCCCGGGCGTCCAAACCCACTAACCCCCCGTTATGAATAAAACACTGCTGCTCATCATCTGCGATTTCCTGCTGCTCAACCTCATCCACTTCACCGCGTGGGATGAGCTTGATAAGGACAACAAAGACAACCCCGGCGCCGGCGGCGCCCAGTCCACCGGAGCCGGCATGGGCGACCCCACGCGTGACCTCGAACTGGTGCGGATGAAGTTCAAGCAATCCACTACCGAACTGGATGAACAAAAACGCGCCTACATCAACCTCTCCAACACCGCCACCGAGAGCCAACAAGCCAGCGCTAAAAAAATTGATGAAGCCGAGCAGAAAGCCCTCGGGTGGTATCAAAAAGCCCAGCAAGAAGAAGCCGGGAAAAAAGCCGCCGAAAAAGCCAACCGTATCGCACTCGAACAACTCAAAAACCGCACCACCCAGGCCAACCTCAGCGAAGAAGAAAAAAAGGCGCTTGAAGCCGAACGCAAAAAGCTCGAAGCCCAAGCCGCCGAGCTGCAAGGCGACGTCAACACTCTCGAAATCACCCTCAACGCCGCCAATGAAAAAGCCGCTGAAGACCAAGGACGCGCCACGCGCGCCTTAAACGCCGCTAATGCCCGCGCCAAGACCGCCAACGACCGCGCCGACAAAGACATCGCCACCGC
>JAPKEI010000274.1 GCA_028872685.1 Verrucomicrobiota bacterium
GAACTAAGCCAAACCGGCTGGGTGGCGGTGGACACGGTGATCGAAGAACACATAGTGCGGGAAATTATCCCGAGCCTCAAGGCTGCGGGTGCGGAAGGAATTATTGAATACCCACTGAATAAAGTGGTACACTGAACCCTCTCACAGAGAGACGAGTAGAGATAAAAGTATGGGATCGTTAAAAAAACGACGCAAAGCCAAGATCAACAAGCACAAGCGGCGTAAGGCCTCACGGGCCAACCGTCACAAGAAGCGTAAGTGGCAGAAGTAGGCTAAGGCCTGCGCGCTTGCAATTCGCCCATCCCTGGGTGTGCCCGAATGAAAGGGGTCTGATGAAAATGACGTTTCGAAACCAGTTTATGGTCTTCGCGGGCAGTCTCGTGCTCGCAGCTTGCGCCGGGCCTGGCGCTGAGCCCAACAAAGAATCTGCCAACCTGACTGGTGAACAGCCGGTGATCGCCCCGCCACCGCCGGAAGCAAAGCTCGACCCTGAAGCCGAACGCATTGCCGAGGATGCGGCTATCGAGCGCCGGATTCGTTCGATGGCCCATTACGCCGCTGCCACGGCCGCGATGGAGCGCGGCCAACGCGCAGAAGCTTTGGAGGAATTCGAACAGGCTGCCCTGGCGGACCCCACCAATGAAAAAATCGTTCTGGAAGTGGTTCGCATGTTGCTGGCGCGAAAACAATTCGACAAAGTGTTGTCGCTGCTGGTTAAAGCCACGATTAACCCAAAGGCACCCGCCAAGATGCACGCACTGCTTGCAGTTGCTTACTCGCAAAAAGGGAAGCTGGACCTTGCCCGCATTGCTGCAGAGAACGCTATCCGCAAGGCCCCCGGATCAATCCTTGGCTACAAAACGTTAGTTCAAGTTTACGAAAAAGAAATGAAAGGTGGCGCCAAGAGGTTGCCGCAAATTCGCAAGCTTCTTGATAAGGCTTTTGCGCAAAAGAAACCCCCAATCGCTTTCCAGGTTGAATTGGCGCTCATGGCTGCTGGCTACATTGGCCTGGATAATACAGCCGCCAAGGAACTTCAGCCGCGCATCCGCAAGTTGCTTGATGCCGCATGGGCGAGCAAACCCACGATTCCGCTAATGATCGAACAAATCGGGCGCGGCTATCGCATGATCGAAGCCCGCGAGGAAGCGGCCGCTGCGACAGAGGCGTTGCTCAAGGCTTTACCAGGCAATCCCGCCGTGCTTATGCAGCTGGCACAGGACTTAATCCTTGCCGGAAAACTCAAAGAAGGGCGAATACATCTGGAGGCTATTCTTAAGAAAAACCCCCGCGCATGGCGCGCCCATCAACTTCTGGCCGCCGTTGCGATGGATGAGGATGAATTCGCTACCGCCGCCAAGCATTATCGCGAGGCGATCAAGCTAAACCCGCGCATTGAGCAGCTTTATTTTGATTTGGTTTCGGCGTTGCTTTCGGACGAGAAAGCCGATGAGGCTCAAAAGGTGCTGGGCTTGGCCAAGCGAAAATTTAAACCAAATTTTTTGCAGGCGTATTTCGCCGCAATGATATCCCTGGAAAAACGTGACTTCAATCAGGCGCTTGATGACTTGCGCCGCGCTGAAACCATTGCCAAGAATGCTGACCCCACCCGGCTCAACCACATTCTGTATTTCCAGATGGGCACCACCGCTGAACGCGCAGGCAAGTTTAAGGAGGCTGAAAAATATTTCCGACAATCCATCGGGAAAAAACCGGATTACGCAACGGCGCTGAACTACCTCGGTTATATGTGGGCCGATCGCGGTGAAAATTTGGACGAAGCCATTAAGCTCATTGACCGCGCCTTGAAGGAGAGCCCCGACAACGGTGCATATCTCGACAGTCGTGCGTGGGCACTTTACAAGCAGGGCAAAATTAAGGAAGCGCTCGAATGGCAACTCAAGGCATTAAAGCAAACCGAAGAAGGCGACGCGGAAATTTTCCTGCACCTCGGCGAAATGTACCTAAAACTCAAGCAGCCCAAGGCCGCCCGCGAATATCTCGACAAAGCCGCCGCCATCAAGGACATCGAGCCGGATGTGAAAGCACGTATTCAAGCCGTGCTGAAGCAACTTCCCTGACCCCGCAATGCCTCTCCAGTTTTCCCGGCATTACACTTTGGCTGAAGCCCGCGAATTGCTCCCCACTGTTCGTGGATGGTTTGCGCAAATGGACGCCGTACGGCCGCGTGTACGCGAGGCCGAAGAAGTGTTCGGGCCTCGATTGGCCGCGGGAGAAGATCTTGGCGGGCCCGCAACGATCGCATTTGTCCGCGACCTCGGCCAACTCCATGATTTGCTGCGGAAATTTCATTCGCGTAATATTCAATTGAAGGATCCGGAGCGCGGGCTCGTCGACTTCCCTGCACAGCTGGATGGACGCGAGGTTTTTCTCTGCTGGGAAAAATCCGAAGCCGATATCACCCACTGGCACGCCATTGACGAAGGGTTTGCCGGACGCCAGTCACTGTGGGACAGTCACGAGGGTTGACCGGCGCGGTGGGTATCGTATAAAACCGGCCCCTGATTTTCCGCCAACGCGAATAACTATGATTAACGTAAAGAACCTCCGAAAAAC
Source organism: Verrucomicrobiota bacterium (assembly GCA_028872685.1). Classification (GTDB taxonomy): domain Bacteria; phylum Verrucomicrobiota; class Verrucomicrobiia; order Limisphaerales; family UBA1100; genus JACNJL01. The sequence goes on from JAPKEI010000274.1 coordinate 2,578, forward strand.
TTTCGGCACCAACGTCGCCGTCGACGGCATCAGCTTCGATGTGAAGCAGGGTGAAGTGCTCGGCTTCCTCGGCCCCAACGGTGCGGGTAAATCCACCACCATGCGGATGATTACCGGATATCTCGTGCCCGACGAAGGCAACGTGACCATTGGCGAATTCGACATCGTGGAATCCCCCGCAAGCGCCAAGTCACTCATCGGCTATTTGCCGGAAAATGCGCCGAGCTATCCGGATATGACCGTGCAGGGCTTCTTACGCTTCACCGCCGAGATCCGTGCTCTCACCGGCGCAGAACGTGATAAAGCCGTGGATGCCGCAATCGACACTTGTTCGTTACAGGCCGTGCGGCATCAAGGCATTGATACCCTTTCCAAAGGTTTCCGCCATCGGACCTGCCTAGCGCAGTCCCTGCTGCACGATCCTGAAGTGCTGGTCCTTGATGAACCCACCGACGGCCTTGACCCCAACCAAAAACGCGAAGCGCGCCAACTCATAAAACGCTTAGGGGAAACGAAGGCCGTGATTTTTTCCACGCATATTTTGGAAGAAGTAGATGCCGCCTGCTCCCGCGCCATCATCATCAACAACGGTAAGATCGTGGCCAACGGAACGCCGGACGAATTGAAGAAGAAAACCAAGTCCGGTCGACTAGACGACCTCTTCCGCGAACTCACAATGAGTGATACCCAAGTAAAGGAGGCTGCTTAAATGAATTCACCTCTGCGTAACATTTTCACCCTCGCCAAGCGTGAGTTCTCTGGCTACTTCGCCACGCCGGTGGCTTACGTGTTCCTCGTCATCTTCCTGCTGATGACCGGTTTCTTCACCTTTATGCTGGGGATGAGTTTGTTTGACCGCAACCAAGCCTCGCTGGAATCTTTTTTTACGTGGCATCCGTGGCTGTATTTATTTCTCGTGCCGGCCGTGGCAATGCGACTGTGGTCAGAAGAAAAACGCACCGGCACGCTCGAGCTGTTACTCACACTGCCGATCACCGCATGGCAGGCAGTAATGGCCAAATTCCTGGCGTCCTGGGCATTCTTAGTTCTGGCATTGGCGTTGACTTTTCCGGTTTGGATCACCGTCAACATACTCGGCTCGCCGGACAATGGCGCAATTTTGTGCGCTTACATTGGCAGCTCATTAATGGCCGGCGCATACTTGGCCATCGGCTGTATGACTTCCTCGCTCACGCGGAATCAAGTGGTTAGCTTTATTCTGTCCGTGGTGGTTTGCCTGTTCACCATTCTAGCCGGCTTCGCGCCGGTCACCAACTTCATG
>JAPKEI010000275.1 GCA_028872685.1 Verrucomicrobiota bacterium
AGGATCGTCAGGAATTGATCCGCTGGTCTTTTACAAAAACAAAATAAGCCGCGAACCAGCGCTTGGCCAAGCAGCTCTCTCAGAATCGCCAATTGATGATCGATATGTAAATGCGATTGCTATTTTTCCCCCGCGGAAATTGTTGTGACAAGTAGGGGTTTCAGAGGCCGGCGAAAAAACTAGTTTTTTGAAGAAGGCTTCAGATCGACCGACCAGTTTTTATTTCGGCGTAAGCCGTAGTAGGGATAAAAGTCCCAAGGCGCATCCAGACCAAGCGCGCGAGGATCCTTGGTTTCAATTAAATGGTTCTGCAGTTCCGATCGCAGCTTCTTCTGCATATCTGCAAACTCGGGATTTCCCGCCAAATTGACAAGTTGACCGGGATCGCTCTTGAGTAAATAGAGTTCTTCGGCCGGCCGCTTGGCAAAAGCCAAATCATAAAAGCGCTTGAAGCCTGGCCTGTCTTTGTTCTCCATGATCAATGTCTTGGTCGGCGAGGAGTCGACTTCGCCAAACGGGATGTAGCGGGCGCAGAACTCCCGGTCTGGATTACCTGCAGGCCAGCGGTTGGGTTCATAGTTTTTAATGTACAAAAAATCTTTCGTCCTAATCGCCCGGCACGGAAATCCCTTACCACCTTTGCGACAACCATCGTGGCGCTCCATTGCAATATAAGCACTTGCGCGAGCTGCCTTCGGTTTATTGGCAAACACATCCATCAAGCTGACAGCGGTCATCATTTGTGGAGGCCGCAAGCCAGCCGCCTCCAGAAAAGTCGATGCAAGATCGCTGAGATTCACGAACGAGTTAACAGCGCGACCTGGGTTCCTAATACCCTTTGGCCAACGAATCGCCAACGGCACACGGGTGCCGTCGTCGTACAGACTAGCCTTGGCTCGCGGAAACGGCATACCGTGATCGCTTGTGACCACCACGATGGTGTTCTCAAGCTGGCCGGCTGTTTCCAGGGTTTTGATCGCTCGGGCGACCATGCGATCAAAATGCTCAATCTCCACATAGTAATCGAGGATGTCACTTCTCACAATCGGATGATCTGGAAAGATCGGCGGCACTACGACCTTGGCCGGATCTTTTCCGGTTCGTCGCCCCGCACCATTCTCGAAACCTCTGTGCGGTTCGTGCGTCCCCAGCCAGAAACAGAATGGTTGATCTTTAGACACTTGTGCGAAAAAGTCGTCGAAGTTTCCTGCATAGTCTTTTTTTGTCATGCCCTTGAAGGGAGGCTTCAATTCCTTGCCTTCGAACCGAGGACCAGCCGGATTTGTCGTTCGGCCACCCGCCTCAAGTCGACCCGGGCTCCAGCCTTTACCGGTGAAACCAATTGCATAACCAACATCCTCAAGCAGCTCGGTGTAGGTAGCAAACTTCGCCGGCAAAGTACTATGAATATTGCCGGCCTCTTCCAATCGCCAAATCGGTTGTCCCGTTAGAATGGCACTCCGCGAAGGACCACAAGTCGGGGCATCACAAAACGCATGAATAAATCGCAACCCTTCGCGTGCGACACGATCAAATCCCGGCGTCTTCACCACCGGATCCCCGTTGGCTCCCGCATGAGCATAAGACTGATCGTCGGAGATGCAGAAAAGAATGTTAGGTCGAGACTCTGCCGCTTCAAAACTTGCAACAAACATTGCAAAAATAAAGGTTACAGGGAAAAATGCATTTGAGTTGTTCATTTGTTTTTTGCGTCTAAGCGGGCACTACCGAATCAAACCACCGGTGGCAATTTTAATCGTACGTGGTCGCTTCCCCACACGCTCGGTGACTACCAGTGACTCGCCATCGATAACCACCTTACTAACACCCGCAAAGTCGTCCGGTATCTTTGCTAAAAAACAGGCATAGCTCTTGGTGATATTCTTACCCGAATCGAGATGTTCGAACAATTGTTGACCGAAAATTTCCCTCTTCTTTACCAACACCGGAAATGGCTGATGCAGTCCAGTAGAACCAAACTCCAACCCGCGCGCATGCGGTTTGCCGTCCTTTAACTTCCACCAATGATTGAACCACGGATAGTCGCTCCGCTTCCAGGCGTAACCGAACAGCAACCCCCTTTTTCCGTTGCTGGCGATCACCCAGCCTAGGTCTTCGTCGATCACGAACGAGGTGACGCTTGGTTCTTCACTATCGGTCATTCGACGCATTAAAACCCGTTTGCCACCCTTTGTAATCGCGCTTGGCCAAAGAAACTCCGGCTGCTCCGGATTCGGCATCAAGCCGCCCTGAGCAAACCCGCGGCGGCCGTTGGAATCGACTGCGCAATTCTCATCGAGGAACGGCGGGCCAATAGTCGGATGCTGTACAATATTGAAAATGCGACCGAGCTTGTTGTTATTCGTGATTGTCTCGCTGACAACAAAAAACGGCGAGGACGCGGCCAAAGTCACGGAGCGATCAACTGCCAACCCTGCCAGCGGCAAATCCGCCGCCATACGGGCGTGAATGCCAGCAGCTGTTGTCTCGGTATCCTGCAACACACTCCAAACAACTTTTACGGATTCACCGTGATAGGGCATGCCGTTTTTCCCTTCGGCATCAGACGGAGGGCCCCAACGGTCGCAGCAGAGAAAGTGGCCCATCGAGCCGGGCTGATCGCCCGGGTTGCGGCGGCCCCAGTTGAGCGGGTTAAGTTCGGAGTCATTAAAGCGAAACTCAGGAATCGAACCGCCGGCAATATCCAATACCAGGCGCGCCTTGTCATTCTCCAGCACGAGCGAACGTCGGCCCTGAACTCGTTCCTCTGCCATCACTTGGCTAAACGGCCAAAGAAACGCAGCCATTGTAATCCATCTGTAAATTGTCATGCAAACTGCTGTTATAGTCTCTCCGTCCGCTTGGTTAAGTCAATCATTCTAGCCTGGATCAACTTCGCTTTTTGCACCGTTTATTTTGCCTTTGAGATTTTAGTATTCAGGCTGAAATCAAATAGATACCAGCTACCAAGCAAAGTCTTAAAATTCTTGGGCAATTCCTTCCATTTGTAAGCTAGTGATAATGCCTTTTGCGTGAAGCTGTGAGGCCGCTTCTTCAAAGTTTTCATAAATAATCACTTTCGGACTGGAAGAAAATGCTTCTGGGAGTTGTTTGCCAAGAACTTTATGAATGAGTGCTACTTCCACTCTATCAGGATAATCTCTGATAATCCTCAGGTAGACGCGCGCGTCAGCTTCCCCGTCATCACCAATGAGGATAACCTTGGCATCCGGATTTCGAGTAAAAAGCGTACAAATATTTTTCACCTTGCGCTCTGCGATAGGATTATACAAACCCACTAAGTAACCAAATGCACCGGCAAGATTGCCAGTAGAAACGCTGTTACAATTAATCTTAGCTGATTTAAGTGGTCCACGACCCAAAACCGGTCTAGCTGTGACTATATGAACATCTCCTTGGTATTTCTGATCGAGTGCCTGTAACAATTTGACGGTTCCCGGATAGACATCGCCGCCAACCATTGGATCCTTAGTCGGCTTTAGAGTGTTGTCAAAATCGCTTATAATAAGTCTCTCACCTTCTATCGGCGTAGCACGTGCTTCTCTAATCAGTGCTGTTACCCTTCTTCTAGGACCTACATGCTTAAACTCCGAAGCAAGAAGCCGGTTAATCGTATTTTTATCGGTACCACTATCGTAAATTCGCAGAAAATGTGCTCGTTCTTTCACTGTCAAAAGCTCTAATACTCCGATTATGGCTAACTCCTTCGAACGCTGATAAATATTATTAAAAGCACTTCTATGTCCACCGATTAATTTTCGCCGAGTTAATCTCTCGATTGCTAGTTTGGATTGATAAGGCAACAAACTCAGGTTGGAATTCTCGAAGGATGTGTA
>JAPKEI010000276.1 GCA_028872685.1 Verrucomicrobiota bacterium
CAAAAGCGTTAATGGGAGCTTCGCGCGCGCAATACGAATCGGGCAAGGCTGCGTTAACTGCTGCGGAGGCGGGCCGGGATCAGGCGCAAGTAAATTTGAACCGTTGCGTTATGCTCGCGCCATTTACTGGTCGTGTAAAATCACAGTCCATCGGAGTGGGGCAATTGGTATCACGCGTGAGCGTGTTGGCGAAAATTCAACCAGTGGCAGTAGCGGAGGTACGGTTGCCTTTGCCGATGAAGGAGCTTAAATATTTGGAGCTAGGGGAGTCTTTGCGTGGCGGTATGATTGATGGCCCGCTGGTGAGGCTCACCACGGGTGGCAATGAGTGGTCTGGCCAAATTATTCGTACGGAGGGCGAAGTTGAGGCAGGCACGCGCATGATGGCGGTGGTGGCGTGTGTAGTCGCGCCGTATGCTGCGGGAAAATCTACGTTGAGTTTCGGGCGTTTTGTAATGGCACGCATTGACGGGGAGCCGATGACGGGTGTGGTTGTTTTGCCTCGCGCAGTATTGCGTGAGGGTGGCGTGGTTTATGTGCTTCGTGAAGGCAAGTTGTTTTCCCGAGTAGTGAAAACTTTGTGGAGCGACCGCGATCGAGTGGTGATTGGCTCTGGCTTGAAAGGCGGCGATCGCGTTTGCCTTTCTGCGCTCGATTCATTTGTCGAAGGCATGGAGGTCCGCGCAAGTGAATAGGATCATTGAATGGTTCGCAGTCAATCGCGTGGCGGCAAACTTATTGGCAGCATTTATTTTGTTGGCGGGGTTTTTGGCAATCCCGAAAATCAAACAAGAAGTGTTTCCAGAGTTTGACTCGGATTGGGTTTTGATTGAGGTGCCGTACCCTGGCGCGGCGCCGGAGGAAACAGAGGAGGGCATCTGCGCACGCGTGGAACAGTCGGTGCAGGGACTACAGGGCGTGAAGCAAATGGTGTCTACCGCGGCCGAGGGAGTTGGAATTGTGGCCATCGAGTTGTTGCCGCATACGGACGGACAAAAGTTTCTCGATGAGGCCAAGGCAAAGGTGGATGCGATTGACACATTTCCAGAGGATTCAGACAAACCTGTCATCAGCGAAATCATCATCCGTAAACAGGTTATTAATGTTGCCGTGAACGGAGAAGTGGGTGAAGTGGCACTCAAGCGCGCGGGTGAACGCGTTCGGGATGAATTGTTGGCTAGACCGGGAATCACGCAGGTGGAGTTGGTAAACGTACGCCCCTATGAAGTTTCCATCGAGTTACGCGAAGAGGATTTGCGCCGTTATGATCTCACCTTTGACGAGGTGGCAACTGCCGTGCGCGAAAGTTCCCTGAATCTACCCGGGGGCACACTTAAGACTACGGGCGGTGATATTCTTCTTCGCGCCAAGGCGCAGGCATACGGACAGATCGACTTCGAATCGTTGCCGTTGCGCACCCATCCTAACGGCAGTCGCCTTACTTTAGGGGAAGTGGCACGAGTGGTTGATGGGTTTGCGGAGGTGGATTCGCACGCGCGCTTTGATGGTCAGCCCTCGGCGCTGGTGCGGGTGTTTCGCGTGGGAGACCAAAGTGCGCTGGAGGTTTCGAGGATTGTGAAAAATTATGTTGCCACTGCGGAATCTCAAATGCCGGTTGGTATCACGCTAGAAACGTGGCAGGACGATTCCTCGTATTTGCGAAGCCGACTCGACCTGCTCCTGCGTAACGGCCGGGCAGGGCTGGTTTTGGTGTTCTTCATTCTTGCGTTATTTCTGAGGTTTCGGTTGGCAATGTGGGTGACTTTTGGCATCCCAGTATCGTTTCTAGGCACGTTGTGGTTGATGCCGGCAATGGACGCCTCCATTAGCCTCATCACGCTCTTTGCTTTTATTGTTGTGCTAGGAATCGTGGTCGATGACGCGATCGTGCTCGGCGAAAACATTTACACTCACCAGGAAAAGTACGGCGCAGGAATTAAGAGTACAATTAGCGGTGCGCTGGAGGTTGGGCGTCCGGTGATTTTTGGGGTGCTTACAACCGTGGCGGCCTTTTATCCACTGCTTGCAATCGAGGGTAATACCGGAAAAATTTTGCGCTACATTCCGTTGATTGTGATGCCAACGCTTTTGTTTTCACTGGTGGAATGCCTTTTTATTTTACCCGCGCATTTACGAAACTTGCCCGATGTAAAAAAAGAAAAACAACCGGGGCTATGGTCACGGTTTCAATCGGTTTTTGCGGGAGGCGTGGAGCGGTTTATTTTAAAAATATACCAACCCTTTCTCGAGAACTGCTTGCGTTGGCGTTACCTCACACTTTCAGTTGGGGTAACGGCTTTGTTTCTCACCCTTGCAGGCTATGTCGGTGGCCACTTTAAATTCATTTTTCTACCTCCCGTGGAAGGGGATAACGTGGCTGCGTGGGTGAGTTTTCCGCGCGGAACTCCAGTGGAGGTAACTGAAAAAGCGGTGCGACGACTGGAAGACGCCGCCAAACAATTGCGTCTCGAGATAACCGCGAACGGAAATGATGGCACCAATGCCATTCTCCACTCGCTCGCTAGTATCGGGCAGCAACCATTTCGTACGGAGGCGGAAATGGCGGGAGGTAACTACGATGCTAATCATTTTGGTAGTCACAAGGGTGAAGTGCATTTGGAAGTCGCCCCATCTGAGGAGCGAACAATCACTAGTCAAGGCATGGCTGATCGTTGGCGCGAGTTGGCTGGCGATTTTTCCGGGGCCACGGAAGTTGGGTTCAGCGCCAGTATTTTTTCGGCGGGAAAACCAATAAACATCCGTTTAAGTGGTCCAAGCCTTGCCGCGCTCAAGGCAGCAACGGAGGAGCTGAAGTTGCGTTTAAAAAGTTATCCCGGAGTGCAGGATATTTCCGATACTTTTCGTGCCGGCAAACGTGAGCTCAAAATCAAACTCAAGCCTGAAGCGGAATTGCTTGGTTTGCGTCAAGCTGATCTTGCGCGCCAAGTGCGGCAGGCTTTTTACGGCGAGGAAGCCCAGCGAATTCAGCGCAATCGGGATGACCTGAAAGTCATGGTGCGCTACCCAGCGAACCGCCGCCGTTCGCTGCATGATTTACATGATCTGCGTATTCATACGCGCGATGGATTCCGAGTGCCTTTTATTGAAGTCGCCGACACCGTGGAAGGTCGTGGATACGCAAGTATTCGCCGTGTGGATGGGCGGCGGTCGGTGAATGTCACTGCCGACGTGGATATCACCCGTATTGAGCCCAACAAACTCATCACGAGTTTGGAAGAGAAAGACTTGCCAGAATTAGCTGCTGAATTTCCTGGCCTTCAACACAGTTTTCAGGGTGCGAGGCAGGAACAGGAACTCACGCTTAATAGCATGTATCGTGCGTTTCTTGTGGCGATGGTGATGATTTATGCACTGCTTGCGATTCCGTTTGGATCATACATTCAGCCTTTTATCGTAATGGCTGCGATCCCATTCGGGCTTATTGGTGCAGTGTTGGGCCATTTAATAATGGGGATGGAATTAACAGTGCTCTCGATGTTCGGCGTCGTGGCGCTCACAGGCGTGGTTGTGAACGATAGTCTCGTGATGGTTGATTTCGTAAATCGTAATCGGCCTAAGCATGATAAACTTATTGATGCTGTGCGTGTGAGTGGGGTGGCGCGTTTTCGAGCCATTTTACTCACGTCACTGACAACTTTTGCCGGCCTCACGCCTCTGGTGTTTTTTGAAAAAAGTGTGCAAGCCCAATTCCTCATCCCAATGGCCGTCTCGATCGGCTTCGGTGTGATGTTTGCCACTCTCGTTACGCTCGTGTTAGTGCCATCACTTTACATGATTCTGGAAGATCTCCGTGCGAGCTGGCACTGGCTTTACGGGACGGCAT
>JAPKEI010000277.1 GCA_028872685.1 Verrucomicrobiota bacterium
CCATGGCCATCGTTGGCTTCTCCTGCGCCAGCATTTGCTTCGCGTCGCGATGCACTGCCTTCAACTTGGCGCCGAGTACCTTGCGCGCGCTATCTACCCAGCGCCCGTCGGGATCAGCCAGCACCACGGCCTTGCACGCCTCCGTGTCGCGTAGTGCATTCAAATATGCACCCACATGCGCGCCGGTTTGGTTGGTCAAAATAGCGACTTTTATTTTTTGGGGCATAATTTTCCCTTAGTTCTCCTTGCCTGCGCTTTTTATAATAATCGGCTGCGGCCGCAGATGACGGTGGAGGTACAGCCAGCGCAAAGAACTGGAATGGCTGATGAGGCCGTGTTTGCTGCGGGGGTAAATCATCATATCAAACTGCTTGCCCGCACGCTGGAGGGCGTCGACGAGTTGCCACGTGTTGGCGGGGTGCACATTGTCGTCGATAAGGCCGTGTAAGAGCAGGAGTTTACCTTTTAGTCTTTTTGCGTAGGAGAGGCAGGAGCCGGCGCGGTAGCCGTCTGGATTTTCCATGGGCGTGCGCATGTATCGTTCGGTGTAAATGGTGTCGTAATTTTTCCAGTCGGTCACCGGTGCACCGGCGACGCCGACGTGGAAGATCTCCGGATATCGCAGCAACGCCAACGCGCTCATATAGCCGCCATACGAATGCCCGGCGATGCCCACGCGCGTGGCGTCCACGTAGGAGCGCTTCGCGAGATGCCGCACGCCGGCGGCTTGGTCATCGAGGTCCACCGTACCGAGCTTGAGGTAGCCCGCCGTTTCAAACGCCTTGCCGCGCGCCGCGGTACCGCGATTGGCGATGGTGGCCACGAGAAACCCAAACTCGCAATAGGCATTCGCCGCCGAGTAACGATTAGAAACCCCACGCGAACTGGGTCCGCCGTACACGCTAATCAACAGCGGGTATTTGCGTTTGGGATCGAAATTCGCAGGTTTATGTAATGTGCCGTAAAGAGTTGTTTTCCCATCCGCCGCTTTACAGGCAAACAGTTCCGGCTTGGCAAGGCCCAACTCTGCCGCCTTTTTTTTATCTTTTTCGGATTGGTAAGCCAGCACGGCAACTTCATTGCTTTCCGTGTCGAACAACGCCATTGCCGGCGGCACGCCGATTGCCTCGCGTCGCGCCACGAACCATTTGTGATCGGACGAAATTTGGAACGAGCTATAATGGAGGGCATTGCGCGTGAGTCGCGTGTGGTCGGTGCCGTCGAGCCGCACGCGGTGCAAATGGTCATTGAGGGGGTTCCCGCCACTGCGCGCGGTGAAATAAAGCCAGCCGGCTTTTTCATCCACTTTCACAATCGAAGTGACCGGCTTGCCCTTCAAATTTGAGAGCGGCCCAAGCCGCGAGCCGTTGAGATGACGCAGCTCGTACTGTTTCCAGCCGGTGCGTTCGGTTTCCCAAATGAATCGTTTACCGTCTTCGAGGAACCGCATCAGCGGAAGATTATTTTGCCAAGCCGGTTGTTGCTCGCGCACGACCACACGCGTGTGGCCGGTGGTAGGGTCGGAGGCAACAATCTCTAGCGTGTCCTGTCGCCGGTTGGTCCGGTTGAACAACAGCACCGATCCATCGGATGCAAAGCGTGCATTGAAAATATATTGCGTAGGATCCCCACCCACATTCACGCGCGTGGTGCGGCGCGTTTGGCGGTCATAAATGAGTAGGCCCGCGACGGGATTGGCGTCACCAGATTTCGGATAACGAACTGTTTGCACGCCGGTGTAGTTGGCGGTATTGCCAATGGTAAGGTGATAATCGCGTAGATGCCGCTCATCTATTTCATAAAACGCTAGTCGCCGGCTGTCTGGCGACCACCACATCGCGGAGCGTTGATGCAGCTCCTCGCCATAAACCCAGCACCCGGTGCCGTAGCGAAATTTGTCCGTACCGCCTGCGGTCACCCGCGTGGCATTGGCATCCGCCGGGCCGGGCTTGGGAACACCTTTTGCCGGTGCGGGCTCGATGAATACATTGAAGGTTGAATGCCGCGCCACCCATTTACCGTCAGGCGACGTCACCCATGTGGATTGCTGCGCGCGCCCCACATGATGATAGCGCGCCGGCGGGCGTAGTGTTAGTTTGAATTTCGGGGGATTCCCGAGATCTTTTTCAGAAAAATCGCCGAGGTCCAACCGAATTTGTTTGCCGCCCCGCACGAAGTTCATCGACCGACCATTATCCGCCCATTCAACGCGGCTCACACGCCCCGCGCCATTCAATATCGCTGCGGCATCGCGCACGCGTTGGTAGCCGTCAAATCCAGGCAGATGTGCCAGCGAATGCGGCGGCGATTCTTTCTCCGCCGATTCCGCCGCGCAGAAGCCGAACGCTATGCACAAAAACATTTCCAGCCAACGGTTCATCAGCGTGGGTTCAATTAATCGATTGGTTTAAATGGGAAATCCGCTGACGGAGTATGTTGCGATTTCATCAGCTGTCGAATTTGGTTCACCACTTTGGGGTGTTTTGCTGCCACGTCTTTGGATTCGGCAATATCTGTTTTGAGATTATACAATTCGATCTTGAGCGGTGTTTTATTATTTTTGCGAAGCATGTTTTGGCGGATGCCTTTCCAATCGCCCATCCACACCGCCTGTTGACCGCCGTAGCCGGTGAATTCGCGATACAAATTATCGCGCTGTGCTTGCGCCTTGCCAAGTAAGGTGGGCGCAATGCTGATACCGTCGATATTATTTGGTGTCGGATTGGATGCGCCGATCAAATCCAATACAGTGGGAAGCCAATCTTCCAGACCGGTGCGATAGTCGGAAGTGCTGCCGGCTTTAATTTTGCCAGGCCATTTGACAATAAGTGGCACACGAATGCCGCCCTCATAGAGGGAGCCTTTCAGGCCGCGCAGAGGATTGACGCTTTCAAAAAAATCGTAATCAACTTCGAGTTTCAAATGCGTGGTGCCGTTGTCGGAGGTGAACACGACGATCGTGTTTTTTTCGAGGCCGAGTTTTTTGACCAGGTTGAGCACATTGCCGATGTAGCGATCCATGCGCGTGATCATCGCGGCATATGCAGCGCGCGGGGTGAAGTGCGGCGTGTAGCCATAGCCTTTGGCGCGGGTGAAGGGGGGGTCATTCCATTTCTGTGCAAGGTACGGCTTGAGTTCCTCATCTGGCACATGTAGCGCCACGTGTGGGATGACGGTAGGATAATAAAGAAAAAATGGCCGGTCCTTGTTTTTTTCTACAAAAGCTAGGGCACGGTCGTTGATGCGATCGGGCGCGTAATCCTGCCCCTTAAAAATATCGTAGCTACGCGGGTCCGAGGCATCCGCATCTTTCGGCAGCGAAGCATGGCCGGGCACGGGCGGTTTGTTGTTGAGTTCGTATTGTTCCTTATTGCTCCAAAGATACGGCGGATAATAGCTGTGTGCCACACGTTGGCAATTGTAGCCAAAGAAGCGGTCGAAGCCCTGATGCATGGGGTCGCCTGTGGAGCCCGGTCCGCCCAAGCCCCATTTGCCAAACGCGCCGGTGGTGTAACCCTGCTTCTGCAACAGCTCAGCCATCGTCACCTCGGCCAACGGGATAGGGTGTTGTCCTTCGGGCTTAAGTTCCTTGTTATTGCGTACAAACGCATGGCCCGGATGTTTGCCGGTCATCAACACGCAGCGCGACGGAGCGCACACGGCGTTACCGGAGTAGTTCGCCGTGAACCGCATGCCCTCACGCGCGAGGCGATCGAGATGCGGCGTTTTAATTTTCTTTTGCCCATATGAACCCAGCTCCGAAAACCCGAGGTCATCGGCCATAATGAAAATGATATTCGGTTTCTGCGCGGCAAAAAGCGCCG
>JAPKEI010000278.1 GCA_028872685.1 Verrucomicrobiota bacterium
AATTCCTAGCAGCCAAAAGCGGTAGTATTATGGCTCTGGCCGTTTCAAGAAAGTAAGAATTATGAAAAATAGAATGGTAAGAGTCGTTTTAATCGCGGGATTGGCCGCGCTGGTTCAGAACGCTCAGGCGGATGAATGGAAACCGGTTGCGGGATCCATGCTGACCGAATGGGGTGAGCAACTGGATTCAAAAAGCGTGTGGTCGGAATACCCACGGCCGCAATTAAAGCGGGAAAAATGGGTCAATCTGAATGGGATGTGGGAATACTCAATTACGCGCATAAGCGACAAAAGGGCCGGAAGATGGGACGGGGAGATCCTGGTGCCGTTTGCCATTGAAGCGCCGTTGTCCGGCGTGGGACGTTCGCTGGAGCCGTACGAAGCTCTTTGGTATCGCCGCAACTTCAAACTTCAGAAGGAACCTAAGGGACGGCTGTTGCTGCATTTCGAGGCGGTTGATTACCAATCCACGGTGTGGGTAAATGGAAAAGAAGTCGGTGGGCATGTCGGCGGAAACCTGCCCTTCAGTTTCGATATCACGGATCAGGTGAAGGCTGGTAGAAACACCCTGGTGCTGAAGGTGGTCGATCGAACGAATATGGACGATTCATTCCAGCTGAGCGGCAAACAGAAACTCGTTAATCGCGGGATTTTCTATACCCGCGTATCCGGGATCTGGCAGTCCGTCTGGTTGGAGCCGGTGCCGGAAAACTATATCAAATCGCTCAAGGTCGACACCAAGATGAACGGCGAGATCCGCATTGAACCCTCTTTTGTCGGCAAGGGAAAAATCCGCACCGAAGCCTGGTTGGATGGTCGGAAAGTGGCGGAGGGATCAACGGTGGTGAAGGTGGATCAACCCAAGCTGTGGTCGCCTGATTCCCCGACGCTTTATCAGCTGAAGGTTTTCATGCAGGACGAAAGTGGAAAGGAGCTCGACCGCGTGAAATCCTATGCGGGTATCCGTGAGGTCGGCAAGGTCAAGGATAAGGACGGCAACTGGCGCTTTACGCTCAATGGCAAAACCATCTTCCACTGGGGGCCGCTGGATCAGGGGTGGTGGCCGGACGGGCTGCTGACGCCACCTTCCGAGGACGCCATGCTCTTCGAGATTAATTTCCTCAAACAAGCGGGATTTAATATGATCCGCAAGCATATCAAGGTCGAACCGCGGCTTTACTATTATCACTGCGACCGACTGGGAATGCTGGTCTGGCAGGATCAGGTTTCCGGCGGAAAGAATCCAAAATGGCATCGCCTTGATCCCTCGAGAAACAAAAATCACAGCACCCCCGAGCCTAGCGATCCGATCGATGCCGAGTGGCCGGATGCTGCCCACGAACAATGGATGGCCGAACTCAAGGATATGATCGACCATCTCTATAGTCATCCCTCGATCGTTTCGTGGGTGCCCTTCAACGAAGCGTGGGGACAGCATCGGACGATGGAAGTGGGCGAGTGGATTATGAAGTATGATCCGTCGCGCGCCATCAATATTGCCAGCGGCGGCAACTTTGCACCGGTGGGGGATATTGCCGATATGCACAGCTATCCGCATCCAGAATTCCCGTTCCACATGAACGAATATGATGACTACATCAAGGTGGTCGGAGAGTTTGGCGGGCATGGTTGGAAAGTGGCCGGCCATGAATGGGATCCCAAAAAGAAAAACTTTATCTATGGCGGCATGCCGAAAACTATTGATGAATATGCGCAGCGGTATGCCGAATCGATTCGGCTTCTTGGTGAACTGAAAACGCAGGGGATTTCCGGGGCCGTCTACACGCAGACGACGGATGTTGAGGGGGAAATCAACGGGCTGATGACCTATGACCGGAAGTTTATCAAGATTCCGGCAGAAGAACTCAAAGCGCTTCGGGACAAAAACGAATTGCTCACGAAATAGCGTTTTCCGCAACACGGGGCTGCTAGGAATTTGCTTTTGGAGGGAGGCCCCTGGAGCAGTCGTTGGGCCGGATCGGAGGGCGGGGAAAAGGGGGTTGGTCGCATTACTGCTTTACGCGGTCGTCTACTAGATCCGGTTTCCCGGCTTCGTTCTTGGGGAGGTGCGCGGCTAGGCGTTTGATGACGGCCTGCAGCATGACATTGGTATTAGCCTCCTCGATCAGGTTGTCGAATTCGTGTGGGTCTTGTGAGCGGTCGTATAGTTCTTCGCTGCCCTCGGCGTAGCGGGTGTAGCGATAGCGAGTGTCGACGACACTATGATTGTGAGCATAAATAGTCGTGATCGCGGGGCGTTCTTTTTTCGCGGCTGGGTCGGCCAGCCATGGCAACAGACTCAGGCCGTCGAGATGCTTGTCGGTTGCGTTTACTTTGAGTTTCGCCGCATCAAGCAGTGTCGGGTAAATATCCAGCAGCTCAGCGGGGCGGTCGCAGCGCACGCCGCGCGGGCTGTCCTTCAAACGCTTAGGCGGCACGATGATCATGGGCACACGCGTCGAGCGGGTCCATAGGGTCTGCTTGGCGATGTGATCCTTCTCACCTAGATGCCAGCCATGGTCTGATAGCACCACGATCCAGGTGTTGTCCGCCATGTCGCTTTTGTCCAATGCATCGATCACTTCGCCCAAGGCCCCATCCATCGCGCTCGTGCACGCGAGGTAGGCCTGTGTCAGCGTGCGCAGGTTGGCCTCGGTGGCGCGTGACCAGTCGGCGGGAGCTTGGAATGAGACCCGGCTGCTGATACGCTTGGCAATCGCTGATAGGTCGTCCATGTCACCGGGGTGCGTCGCGTGTAGCAGGACGCTTTCTTTGCTCGGTGCTGCGTCGAACCACTTCTTGGGGGCGAACAGCGGCAGGTGCGGGTTGTAGAATCCCAGCGCCATAAAGCGTGGCTTACTATCGGTTTGCAGAGGCTTGGCGATATTGCCGGCCGTCCACTTGGCAATGCGCAGATCGGTGTAGCGTTCTTCGGTCTCTGGATAGGCGCCGATATCCCAGATACTGGCTGCTGTGACTTCTTTGGGAACAACGATTTTCTTCGATGGATATGGACCTTGGTTTGTCTTGAAGCATGCTGTGCCACCGAGTACTTTGTTACGGCTGCCGTGCAGGATTTTACCAGCGGTAAAAACGTCGTATCCCGCCTGCTCGAAACGCTGAGTCAGCCACGGCAAGTCCTTACCGGCCTTGAGCCGACCCTTGGCGTCATACTGCGGTCGATTGGCGTAGACACCGGAAGTCGTCGGGCGCAGACCCGACATAAAGCTGGCACGAGACGGCCGACAGATCGGCGCCTGGCAGTGTGCGTTAGTGAAGAGCACACCGCGTTTGGCGAGTCGGTCCATGTTAGGAGTCGAGGCCTGGGGATGTCCGCGGCCACTGAGATGTGCGCCCTTGGCAGGGGCGTTTTGATCCGACAGGCAGCCGATCCAATCGTTGAGATCATCGATCGTGACCAAGAGGACATGATCGCGACTCGACTCCCCCGCCCTTGCCACCTCAGTGGTCAAGGCGGACATAATCAAGGCAAGGCAAAGAACGCATACCTCTTTGGATCGATGAGTTAGGAACAGGAAATTGTTTTTCACACACATGCGATAAAACAGACAGTAATCGTTCATCAAGTCAAAGGAGATATAAGTAATCATTAGCAAGATCGCTCTAAGGGTCAGGCCTGAATGGTGCTAGTTTAAGTAAATATCATCATTACCAAATAGCTTGAGTATTAGTTCCGCATGCGCTGGTTGAGACCTTGGCTACATCTTTTCATGAAATAGATTATGATTACGATACAGCAATCTAGGGCGTGTGTTTTTAGCTGCTAGGAATTT
>JAPKEI010000012.1 GCA_028872685.1 Verrucomicrobiota bacterium
AATCTCCGTAATAAGAAAATCATTTATCCCCCCACCAACGCCACCACCGCAATCATCAAGAGAATCTGCTTCATGCCCGCAACTATACCGTCACCACCGGACGGGGCAAGCGTTGGGGGAGGCTGGAGAAGAGGCGGAAGGAGTGAGCGGGTTACTTCGTGGAGTTGCTGTAGATTTTGCACATGGGCAAGGCCTTTTTTAGTCGCCTAGGATTAGTCCTTCTTATACTTCGGGTTCCTGAAGCGCGCGGGGTCCTCTTTGGGGTCCTCAGGCGTGACACCGACAACCAAATCAAAATTAACCGTCAACTCTCCGGCCTTCGATCCTTTCAAGGGTTTGAATTCCTTGATGAGCATGTCTTTTAGCTTGGGATCCTTGATTCGATTGATGGGGCCGTCTTTCTTGATTCTGGGATCGCCCTTCACATAAAGCTGTGTGGTCAACACCTTGTGGTTGCCCCGGATGATCGCGAAATGAATATGCTGCGCTCTGCGGCCATACGAAGGTGGCTTAATAGTTCTGAAATAGTATTCGCCGGAACTGCTTGTAATAAAACGGCCGTATCCCTGGAAATTCTTGTCGCGGGTTGGGCGTTCGGCGGTTTTCGAATGGATGTATACTCCCTGATTATCCACTTGCCAGATTTCCACAACAGCATTTCGGATTGGATCCCCTTTGTGATCTAATATTTTACCGCCCAGATGAGTTATCTCTCCAACTGCCGGTGTCGTGGATTCGTTAATCCTGAGTAGATCATTATCAGTATCCAAGGGGAGATGATCAGGATAAAGTGGGCCTTCGGTTTGACTGGGGGTGAGGGTCAGGGCCTCAGCAAATGCTCCGCTGGTCATCCAGAAAGCTGATGCGCCCAGTGCCATGTTCGTGATGAAATCCCGTCTTGCGACATGGTTTGGTTTAACGAACGTTTGCATAGTGTTTTGCATGCCTGCCAGTTTACGCCTTTCCGACACTGGTGTAAATACTCCTAGGGGAGGTTGAAGCAAGAGGCTGAGGTGGGCGGGCTGCTTCTTAGAGTTATAGTAGGTGAGGCACTTTTCTTTACAGGTTGATGTCAGTTGCGAATTAATTGGCGAATCCCCACAATTCGGGCATGCTCCCTCTCTTCCATATTTACTTTTCATACAGTGCTACGAAGTAGCCATACGTAGGTATTATATTGATTTGCCCCATGAAAATAAGGGGTGAATTGGAGGGTGAAGTCATGGGGGGCGACACCCTGCTTCATTACTAAGCCGAGGCAACCGAAACCACCAGAACAATGAGCACTCGGTCGCTGAATACTTTTTGTTTGCGCGCGTCTGATCTGTGGGTCAGGTTCCTGTTAACAGGCTATGAAACGCACCATTTTTTGTCTTCTGAAACTTTCTCTTGCGGCCGTGTTTTGCGGTGTCATTCCCGTTGGAGCTGCGCCGGCAAAGGTGGATCAGTTGGTATCGCAAAAAAATGCTGAGACCAAGAAGCCGCTCAAGCGGGCGGGGCAGATTGATGACCTTACGTTTTTGCGGCGCGCCACGGTGGATGTCATCGGGCGCATCCCTACGAGTGCGGAGGTGGCCCGCTTCCAAAAATGGCCCGCCGCCACGCGCCGCGCGAAGCTCATCGATGCGCTCTTGACTGACGCTCGCTTTGCCGATCGCTGGACGGTGTTCTTTTCAGATCTCCTGCGTGTGCGGTCCAATGCCACGGGCGGCAACGCCTTTCTCGCCTACCTGCATAAATCGCTGGAGGCCAATCGACCGTGGGACGTGATGGCGCGCGAGATGCTTAGCGCCAACGGCTCGGCGGGCAAGGTGCCCGCGGTGGGGCTGATCCTGGGCGAGGATGTGGATTCTATGGCGATGGCGGCGGCCACGAGTCAGATGTTTCTCGGTGTGCGAATGCAATGCGCGCAATGCCACAATCACCCCACGGATGTGTGGCGGCAAAGGCAGTTTTATGAGTTGGCGACTTACTTTGGCAAGACGCGCCGGGTGGAGAATCAATTTTCCCAGCGCGTGTACACCACCGAAGGGCAGGAAACGAATGTGTTGTGGCCGCCCGAACGCCGCAAGCCGAAGGTGCGCAATGCGGTGGAACCGAAGTTCCCGTTTGAGTTGGAGGAATTCGCGGAGACACCATCACACATCAAGCGATTCGAGGCCAAGCGTACCGCCGAGGCCAAGGCTTTGGCGGGCGGAGTGAAGGGGCAGGGCCTTGAGGATTTGTTGGAGGGCGTGGATACCACCAAGGCGTTCAACTCGGAAACCGGCTTTGGCAAGTCAGTGACCGAAGAAGCTAAGGCCGCCACCGCCGCACTGGATATCGAGGGCGATCTTTATCGCCAAAGTAAACAACGGGCGGAGTTGGCCCAGATGGTGACCAGTCCACGCAATCGATATTTCGCGCGCAACATGGCCAACCGCATGTGGGCGGAATTGATCGGGCGCGGATTCTACGAGCCGGTGGATGATTTTCAGGATTTGCTGACCCATCACAAGGCGCTGGCCTATTTGGCTGATGAATTTATTGCAAGCGGTTATGATCTCAAGGCGTTGATCCGATTGATTATGACCAGCGAAACCTATTCGCTGGCGCATTTGGATCCCACGATGCCCTTGGCCGATCGGTTGGCAGCGGAAGAAAACTTCACCGCCGCCATCACGCGGCGCATGGTGAGCGAGGTGTTGTACGACAGTATCGTGGCTGCCGGGCATCTTACGGAATACAAATGGCCCGCGGGCGCGAACCGCCGCACTTACACCGAGCGTGTGCGCGTGGTCGATGGCCCCGTGGAAGGCGGCGCTCCCACGCCGCTTCCTGTTGCTTCGCCGGGCACGCTCAACATGATGGCCCCACGCATGGGCGGGGGCGGTTATGATCTTGAAGGGCAAATCGCGCTGAACTTCGATGAACTATTAAAAAACGAACTGCAAAAGGATCTCGCCGCCATGAAAATGATGAGCGATGCAGAGTTGGCAGCACAACAACAGCGCCAAATGATGGCTCAACAAAATGCCAGCGGCCCCCGCATGCGTTATAAGTACGTGGAGGTGGAGCGCACAGTGGACGACAATCCGCGCTTTGGTAGCACCATGCGCATGGCCACGCCGGCGCCCCCCGCGCATTTCCTGCGCGTCTTCGGCCAACCCGCGCGCGACAGCCTCGCCAACATTCGCGAGCACATCCCTAGCATGCGCCAGCAGTTGATGATGCTCAACGGCAAGGCCACTCATGAAGCCGCCCGAGTGGGCCCTATGGAGCCGATGTACCAATATCTTGGCGGAGAGAAACAAAATGTCAGGGAAGCGATTCAGCTGGCGTATATGGAAATTCTTACGCGCCAACCCTCCGCCGCCGAACTGACCTTTGCCCGCGAAGTAGTCGGCAGCGGCAAACCCGCGCTTGCCGGCATGGCTGATTTGCGCTGGGCACTTCTGAACAGTAACGAATTTCGATACATTCCATAAAACCAAGAACCAAAAATCAAAATCATGAACGGATGCCTTGATTACCAAATGACTCGCCGCAGCATGCTGGGGCTTTCCAGCGCCACGATGCTCGGCATGCCCATTGCCCAAATGCTCGCGCGCGCGGGCGAAACCCAAAAAGCAAAAGCCGAACACGTCATCCTCTTTTGGTGCAGCGGCGGCATGAGCCATATCGATACTTGGGATCCTAAGCCCGGCCGTCCTGTGGCAGGTGAGTTTAGCCCCATCAACACTTCCGCTGAGGGAGTGCAAATCAGCAGCATTTTTCCGCAACTCGCCAAGCAGATGCATCATGCGGCACTCATTCGATCCATCGCCGGCACCAATGGCGCGCATGGTCGCGCATCGTACCAACTGCAAACCAGCTATAACCAAAGCGCCAATCTCATCCATCCGGGCATCGGTTCGATTGTGGCGCATGAGAAAGATCGCCTCGGTGATCTGCCGAGTTTCATCACCATTAGCGGCAACGCCCGTCGCGCCGGTTATCTTGGCCAAAGGTGCGAGGCTTACTACGTTGGACGCCCTGGCGAGAAGGATCCATACCTCGCTTTCCCAAGCGACATCACGCAAGTGCGTGGCAATAAGCGGCTCGATATTTTGGCGAAGATGAACCTGCGTAACGTGCGCGGGCTTGATGCCGGAAAAGCCAAGGCTGTGGACACCGCCACCCGCGAGGCCGTCAACCTCATGCGCAGCCCGGCGTTGAAGGCGTTTGAGTTGAAGGGCGAGGATCCCAAAACCGTGGCGCGTTATGGTGACACACCCTTTGGCCGTGGGGCGCTGCTCGCGCGGCGTTTGGTGGAAACCGGTGTGCGCTTCGTACAGGTGAATCGCGGCGGCTTCGATACTCACAACAATAACTTCCCCGCCATGCAAAATCACGGCGACGTAATGGATCCCGCGCTGGCTTCGTTAATTTCCGATCTCGCTGCCAGCGGTAAACTCGCCAAGACGCTGGTGCTCGTGCTCAGCGAATTCGGCCGCACCCCGCGCATTAACACTAACGCCGGGCGCGATCATCACGCGCGCTGCTTCAGTTGTTTCGTGGCCGGCGGCGGTATCCGGGGCGGTCAGGTGATCGGTGAGTCCGATAAGGACGCCATGCTCCCCGCCGAGCGCCCCGTGAATCCGCACGACCTCCATGCCAGCCTTTGCCACGCGCTGGGAATCGATGCCGCCAAGGAAGTGAAAACCCCCCTGGGCCGCCCCATGCGCCTCATCAACGAAGGCGCCAAGCCGGTGATGGAGTTGTTTGGGTAAACTGAAACTATTTTTCACGCCCCTCGGGAAGCCCGGGGTTTTTTGTGGGCCGATTCGCGTTGCCATTTCCGAGGGCGAACGTACGATGGCGCTGTTGCCCCGTGCCGCTGAGTGGCGGAAAATTAGGGTGACGTTTGTTGTGGAACCTTGCGTCTGACTTTTACCATGCTGATTCGCCTTTTTTGCCTCGCATTTCTCTGTTGCTCATTTGCCTTACACGCCGCGCCACCGGTGCGCGGATCGATCATTGAAGACCGCGCCGCGCGCAAGCTCACCGAGGCCGGCGAACTGCGCTATGACGCCGGTGAGCAGGAAAAAGCCATCGAGCTTTGGCGGTCAGTCATCGAGCGGTATCCGCGCAGCAAAGCGCGGTTTCAGGCGCACCTCAAGCTGGGTGAACATCATCTTACCAAGGGCAACGCCTACGAAAAGGCGCGCGCGCATTTCGAGGCCGTGGCCAGCGAGGATAACAAAGACGGCCAACAACGCGCCGAAGCCACATTGAAAATGGGCGTGTGCTTTTTCGAAGGGCGCCACTACGGTCAATGTTTCAAAGTGATGCGGAAAGTCATCGAGGAATTTCCCGTGGCGGAACAAGTAAACGAGGCCTACTATTACATTGGCCTCGGCCATTTCAAACAGGGGCATTACGGCCGCGCGATTGCCGCGCTGGAAAAGGTCGGTACCGCCGTGGGCGACAAAGATCAAAACGCCGAGAAGCTCGAGGCCGGCAAGCGGTTCTTTGTGAAAATTGAAGACGCCGACCTCGCCATCCTCAAAAAGGACGAGGCCGTGACCGTGAAAGTGCGAACCAGTGAAGGCGATGAGGAGAAGGTGAAGTGCGTGCCAATCGGCCGCAATGTGCGCGTGGTGCTCGGCTCCATCCCCACTCGCCTCGGCAAGCCGCGCCCGGGCAATGGCATTCTTGAGGTCACCGGCACGGCCAAGGTGCAGGTGGATTACATCGATGCGCACACCGCCGCGCGCGCATTTGATGTGGACCGAAAAAAACAAGTCACCGTGGTGGGCAACGCACTGGTGCAGGTGATGGACGGTGCCTTTGCCGAGACATTGCGCGGCGTGGTGCTCGGCAAAGAGGCTAACGTGCAAGTGAGCGACGCCGACCGCGACGTGAGCGATGCCGCCGACAACCTTAAGATAAAGGTTGAAGTGTTGCGCTCAAAGACGCCCCTCGAGATTGAAGAGGAAAAAGCTAAACTCATCGCCGAGGGCGCGCTAGATCCCACCATCCCCGGGGAGAAGCCGCTGCCCGTTTTGCCTGGCTCCGAGCCCATCGAGGCGAAATTGGAGGTGGATCCATTCAAGGTGATTGACACCGTGGAACTTACCCTCACCGAAGCCCTTCGCAAGGTCGAAGAGAAGCTCATCGAGGAATCGGCCAACCCTCCCGCCGATGAAAATTCGCCCGCCACCGCACCTGAACCCAAGGGTGAAGATTTGGTCAAGGAAATCGAACAGCAACAGAATGACGGCAGCATTCACACCGGCCTCTTTCGTGGTACCGTGCCGGTGGAATCCGCCGAGGTGGTGGTAGCGGGTGACCCCAGGCTGCAAGCCCAGCCCGGCGACCTCATTCGCCTTAGCTACACCGACACGCTCAACATAGGTGCCGGCCCACGCGACCTCACCACGGCGGCCAAGTGCGTGGAGGGCAATCTTGGTGGCGTGCGCGTCACCCGCACGGAAATTAGTGATGCTGAGCTGGAACTCAAAACCAAGCTCAAGACCGCCAGCGCGCTCACGCAGATCGGCACGCAATACCGCGACTTCGGGCTGGATGAGAAAGCAAAGTTAAAATACGAGGAAGCCTTGGGTGTGTGCGAGGAGGTTGTCACCCAAGCGCGTAAAATTGGCGGCGGTTTGCTGGAGGAAACGTATATGCAACTCTGGCGGATTTATTTTTCCATGGATCGGCTCAACCTCGCCGCCGCTATGAGCTTGCGGTTGCAGCGCGAGTTTCCCGAGAGCATTTATCTTGATGAAGCCATCCTGCAACAGGCGCGGGTGGCGCAGAAATCCGGCGACTTTGCCCGTGCTATTGCGCTCTACACCAATCTTACGCGCCTCACCAAAAGCCAGCTGCGCGGTGAGGGCCAGTACGGTATTGGTGAATGCTACGAGGCGATGGCCAGGGCCGCCCGCGGCAACGCGGAACAAATGTACGAGCGCGCGTTCCAAGCGTATAAGACCGTGTTTGATCACTTTCCCGAAAGCGGCCGCGTGGGGGATGCGGTGGCCAAGATGGCCAGTTTTTATTATCAGAAAAAAGATTACGCCCGCGCGGTGGATGTGTTTGAGAAAGTGCTCTCTGATCATCCGGACGCCAATTTTCTAGATGTAATTTTATTTAACTACGGCCGCTGTCTGTTTCGTATGAACCGCAAGGCGGAGGCGAGCAAGCGGTTCAACCAACTCATTGATGAATTCCCCGGGAGCTCGTTGGCACCCGAGGCCAAGCGCATTTCACAAGCCCTCACCAAGTCCGGAAACTAATCTCAACCAATCTCCAACACGCCTTAAATGAAAATTTGTATTCTCACTTTTGTGTTCGCTCTGCCCCTGCTGTTGTCCGCCGCCGAACCTCCCAAGCTCAGTGCAGTGGATCAACAAGCCACCGCGCTAGAGTCGCAGCTTAACAAGTCGCTCGACACCTCGCCCGCCGCCGCCAAGGTGATGCTGGAATTGGTGGGGCTCTATTATAAAGAGGGTCGGGTATTCGGCCTCGTGCGGGTGGGCGAACGGTTCGTCAAGGCGCAGAGCCGTCATTCGGAGCACCGTGCGGTAATGCTCAAGTTGCTGGACGGGCTGGAGGTGATGTCGCGCCGTGAAGATTTCATCACCATCGGCCGACAGTATCTTTCACGCTATCCCGATTCCGCCGAGGCGCTGGATGTGGCCTTGCGGTTGAGCGATGCGCTGGAACGTAATCGTAAACGGGCCGAGGCTGCCGATGCGTTGCGGTTGTTGTGGGAACACAAACCGGTGGCCGCCCGCCGTAAAGCGGCCGAGCGCGCGTCGGAGTTGTACGGGCAGGAGGGGAATCAACGGTTGCGCATTCGATCGGCACAACTGGCCGAGAGCCTCATGGAAAAATTGCCGGCCAGTCCATACACCGTGCGCTGTGGTTTCCGCGCGGTGCATGAGTACCGCCACCTCAGCCGTTGGGCGGAGGCAACTCAGGTGGCAATGAAAATGTTCGAAAAACGCCAGCCGCTCACCCGAGTGATGCAGCATGAACTGCACCGGCTCATGGCCGCCAGCTATGCTTCACAAAGCCAATGGGCGAATGCCGATGCGAGCCTCCGCAAGGCACGCGCCCTGCGCGACAGTCCGCGGATGGCGGCCGATCAAATTACGTATATGTACAGCGCTGGACTGAAGGCGCAGCAAATTGAAACAGAGCTGCGCGGTTTTGCCGGGAAATTTCCCAAGGAACGCGCGCGGTGGGAGGCAACGTATTATCTCGGGCATGCCTACGCACGCGAGAGTAATCCACAACAAGCCGCCCGAGCGGTGGGCTCTGCGTTGCCGCATGCAGCCAGTTCACACAATATTGCCACATATTATGTACAGTGGATGGTCGATACTGCCAAAAACGCGCGAGCTTCCGCATCCAACGTGCAATTGACTGCCGAGAAAAATCTCGCTGCCGCCAAGGCTGACGAGACGGTCAAACGCACTGCCTTCGGCAAGGCCACGGATCCCAAGGCCAAACAGGCGGCGCAAACTGCGTTGACTCTGGCCACTGCGTTGGTGCGAAAACGCGTGCAGGAATTACAGCAGTCCCAAACCGAAGTGCGCGCTAGTGAGCAGGTTTTTCAAAAACAAGTGGCCGCAGCGGACAGGGCACTCACCGCCGCGCTGAGGCCCACTCAACTGGCCAGCCGCGAGCTCGATGTGTTGGCCTTGCGTTATGCCCTGTCGCGCACCTTATATCACGAGCGTGCCAAGGACGCCGCCAAGGCACTGGCCCACGCGCGGGAGGCGGTGAAGGAGGTGCACGTGTACAACAGCAATTTACAGGCGCTGATTTACGATTTGCTTTCGCGACAAACCGATGGCGGTCAATTCCGAAATGACGTGGCGCAGTTGCTCACGCAACGGCGCAATCATCTATCGGTTAGTTACTATCGTGATTACTTGGGCAATTGGGTGAGCGCGGTGAAGAGCAACAAGGAGCAAAAAGCAAAGGCGCGATTTGTGACCGATGCGTTGGCCAAACAAAATGGCGAGCCGCTGGTGAAGGCGGTGCTACGTTTTCCGCGTCCGCAGGACAACGTAAAGGTGGCCATCCCGCTGCGTGCGCAGGCGTTAAACCAGTTCAGCAATCTCAGCCGGCCCAACCAGTTTTATCTCGTGAACACCCAGCGTTATGCATTGATTCATTACGCCCGCGAGCGCGATCCCGTGTTGGCCAAGCAAATTTCACTGGCCCTGTTGCAAAAATATCCGAAGGACCACGACGCGGCCGCCGGCTTGTTATGGCTGTACCTCAACAGCACAGACAAAGCGGACGCCAAAAAATACACGCAACAATTCCTACGGCTGTCGCCGATGACGGAACGCGTGAATACGGAATTCCTGCGGGATCTCATGAAGGCCGCTGAGCTAAACGAGGACGCTGCATTGGCTAATCAGGTTTACCAATGGGCCATTCGCGGAAAGGTGCGGCCCACGTACAGCGATTATTTTGGGGATGTGCTCTGGAAACTAGGTCAAAAAAACCAGGCGCTCGACTGGTGGAAGCGCGTGGTGGAAGCGCCTAGCGAGAGCCGTCCCGAAGAACGAAACTGCGCCGAGCGATTCCTCACCAACGGCGGCAAAGCTTCAGCGGCGGTGCGGGAGCAGATTGAGTTTCGCTGGCCGGAACTGGCCATCCGCGTGGCGGCGCATCGGGCCACGGATGAGCTTCGCAAACAGGGTAATGCGGATGCTTTTGCCCGCACGGTGGCGCAATTGGAAAAGCAGTCGGCCGACCTGCCGTTTATCAATAATGAGGATTGGCTTGGCTTCGTGGACACGTGGCGGGCGTATGCCATCAACAACGCCAGCTACATTGGTACTGACAATTTGGCTTACAAAGATTTTAAGCCGTTAGACGATACGGCGAAGCTGAAGGTGTACGTCGCCGTACGCGATTTGCGCGCGCGCGATTATTCTGCGTGGGCCACGTGTGACCATTTAATGGCCGGAGGCGCGGACGACGAGCCGCCGGTGGCGCGCCTGCTGCGGTTACTACGTGTGACGCGCGACACCCACAACGATCACAACCGTTGGAACACCCTTCGCAGTTATGCGCAAAAGGCGTTTGAACAGGAGCGTTACGTGGAGAGCGCCACGCTGTTGACCGGCGCGCTGGCGCACCTGACCAACATTCCAAAGACCGCCAAGGACGAGGGTCGCAGCGCAGTGCTGCGCGCACATTCTCGGATGGGCGCGGTGGGACTCACCATCGACGAGAACAGCCCGATGGCGCCGCTATTGTCGGCTGCGCTGTACTTGCGGTTGGGTGATCGCGAAAAGGCGCTGGAATTATACCAGGAAAACGCAGCGTTGTTTGCCGCGCATCGCAATGATTTGCCGCCGGATTTGATTGAGTTTGTGTGCAATCACCTGATGACTGGCGGCGATGAAGAGCGGTTAACAGTCGTGGAGGGTTTTTTGCGTGGTTGGCTTATTAAGTTTACGGATTCGGATAAGCCGGAGAGTAAACAGCAAAGCGAAGACGCCAAGGCGCGGTTACAGTTGTTGCTGGCCAAAAGTTACTACAAGGGTCAGCGCTACGATGTGGCACGTGCGGAGTATTCCACTGTGACCAATCGCTACGCCGGCACGCCGCATTCCATCGAGGCCAAGTTCGGCATTGGTGAATCGTTTATGGCGCAAAAGATTTATGATAAGGCGGCGCAGGCGTTTAAAGTGCTGGAGGATAATCCGAACCAAACCGTATCCATCCGCGCGGAATTCCTCACGGGGTTGCTGGCGTTTCGGCAGGAACAGCACGATGCGGCGCGCGAGAAGTTTCAGCACATCCTCGAACGGGTGCCGGATGTGGAGTTGGCTAATCGCACACTGTTTAGTTTGTCGGAAATATATGGACTCGAGCAGCGTTATTTGCAGCAGCTCAATTTGCTCCGTACGGTCGGTCGGTTAGGACATCGAAGCAAACGGCTGCATGTGCCCGGTACGGCGTTATCCATTGTTGTGCACGATCGTGATCTGGGTGTGAGTCGCGGGAAAAACCGCATTCCGGTGGTGGTGACCTCGCATCCCGGTGGAGATAAGGAATTGGTGTATCTGCGCAGCACCGCCGGCGCGGGAAAAGGGCTGTTCCGTGGCGAAGTGGATACTGCCCTCGGAACAGTGGCGCTGGGGGATGGCGTGCTGCAGCTGACCGGGAAAGACGTGATAGCAAGTGATTATCCACCGGAATTTAAGGCGCAGTTTCGCACGGTGCCCTTGAGCGATGTGGAAATTCGTGTTGCAGCCGATGGCGAGTTTGCCGTGGCGAGCAGCGAGATTGTCGATGCGGAGGAGGAAACGCTCACACAACAACTGGAGCGCGAACAAATGGAAGCTAATTCCGACCGCCGTGTTTCGCAGGGGCGACCTACCCAAGAGGTGAAACCCGGCAATCGTATTTTCTTGCGCATCAAAGATCGCGATCGTGACCTCGGTGATTCGCTCGACAAGCTTACGGTGACGTTGCGCGCGGACAGCGGCGATCAGGTACAGGTGGATTTGGTGGAGACCGGTCCACACACAGGCGAGTTTCGCGCGGCCATCCCCACCGCCGAACTGCCCGCGGGCGCAGCGGCGACGGATAGTGCCATCGGCCACAATCCCTTGATGGCCATCGACCACAGCCGCGAAACGTTTTGGCAAAGTGAGCCGGATGGCCTCACTCCCAAGTTGCTGACGGTGGACATGAAACAACTGCACACCGTGAGCCGCGCGCGCGTGAACACTCCTCACGTATCCGAGAACGCCCCCGTGCGCGGGCGGTTGTTGGGGAGCCATGACGGGGTGTTTTGGTTTACGATTGCTGCGCATCCGCCACTGCCGGGAGCTCAGCCGGTCTCCGAAAAAACCGGCGCGATGCAGCAACGCATATTCGCGGGCGACTACACGGGTTACAAAACCTGGGCAGAAGTATCACAACTTGGCCGCACGGGCACGCCGAAGCTCAATGAACCGGCTGCTAGTTTGGCTTGGTCCATTCCGAAAGACGAGGCGGAGGCAAACCAACCGCACGCGGCAATTTGGCATGGGCAATTGGTGCAACGGCGTGAAGGTGCCATGCGTATCGCGGTGACAGGCGATCTCGTGGCCATCGCTGTAAATGGCAAGGTGCAACTCGCACCTTCGACGGAAACTAAATTCGTGGATGTTTGGCTCAAACAGGGCGTGCATGAAGCGATGGTTTTTTCCGCTACGAAACAAGCTGTGCGCGGATTGGCCGTTACCCGCGCACGCGCCAATGTGAGCAGCAGCCAGCCACAATTGAAGCCGTTCACTGTGGAGGATTTCGATGTGGCAAGCGCGCGGAAATTTCTTGGTGAAAACCATGCGCCCGCGGCGCCGAAAGTTCAGCCGGTGGCGATGAATTTCGAACAGGTGGAGTTTCAAAAAATCACCGAGAAATTCGGCGTCACCACGGTCAACAACCTCGAGCGCATTGGCCAGTGGAAAAACGCGGCGGACTGGATGAAGTGGGTCTTTGACGCACCCCGGGCGGGGGCTTATGAATTGTGGATACAGTCGTCGCACGCCGATGGCGGCTCGAAGTTCCGCGTTGAGTTTGGTGATCAGTTGATTGAAGGGACGGTGCTGAAGACCGGCGATTTGAACCGGTTTGCTTGGCAGCGCGTGGGGTTGGTCCAATTGGAGGCGGCGGGGGCGCAGATTCTGTCCATCAAACCCGTGGAAATCGCGGGAGCCGGGTTGATGGATCTCGCCAAACTCGAGCTGCGACCGGTGGTGGGCGCGGGAGTGATTCAACGTGATCGTGAATGGGAGTTTTTCTTCGACCCCGTGGAGTTGCGTTTCGCACGTTTGCAGGTTGATGAGTATCTTGGGGACTCGGTAGCAATCAATCACGTGGAAATTCGCAATGCTGAACAGACCTTCATTCCCACCAAGGTCGACGTTAGCACACTGGCGCAAAACGCTTCGCTGGAGATTGCCGGCGGCGATGTAGTGACCGCCAATTACACCGACGAAATCGCCGTGGCCACGCAGGGCGGCAGCCGGTTGCTCACGCAACAGTTGCAGGCGACCTACAACGACGCGCGCGTGGTGCCCATTGGGTTTAACTTCACTCGCAACGGCGCGGGCACGGTGCAGCAAACACGAAAAGAATTGCTGCGCATCGATCCGGGAGATCGCATTACTTTCGAAGTAGTGGATTATGACATGGATCAAACCGACAAGCGCGACACGGTGCCGGTTGAAGTGTGGTTGAATGGCGCAAAATGGAAGGACATGATTGCCACGGAGACGGAGGAATACTCCGGCATTTTCCGGGTGGACGTGGACACTGCCACAGTGACCGCCGAGGGCAAGCTGGTGATTCAAAAGGGCGACCGCATCTTTTGCCGCTACGCTGATTTACAAAACACCTTTCCCGGTCACTCAGTGGATCGTGAGGGCGTGGTGTTCGCCAATGAGCCGACCGAAGGCGTTGTTCGACTGATCGGCACGCGTCGCACACAGCCGCCCGCTGACAGCGAGGCTCCGTCACGTCCAATTTATTTACCCACACCGGAACATGTCGACGAACCGGTGGACGTGAATTTTTTCGTGCCACTCACTGTGGAGGTGATCGACCCCGACGCCGCCAAGGACAGCTTGAGCACCGTGAACGTTTTGCTGAATGCTGGCACGACCAACGCGGTGGAGGTCACCTGCGTGTTGTCAACTCAGTTCGGCGACTTCAGCGATCTCGATCCCAGCGCGGCTCATCCTGCGCTGCGGATGGGGCGGTTTGTGGGGCAGGTGAAAATGCAGCTTGGCGGCGAAGGAAGCCCAATGAAACTACCGCGCGCGTTGGGTGCCAACGCCGGGGTGATTGGCCGCGCGCGCCCGGCCGGTGCGGCGGAGGATGCGGAAGAGGACAACTTGCTCGACACTGTGCTCAATGTAAATGGCCAGGCTGTTTTGCAGGCGACCTATCAGGATGCTGCGCGGCCGAATAACACCCCCACTGAGTTGGCGCATGAAGCGCGACTGAGTACCGATGGGTCGGTGAAAATTACCGACGAGGGTTACGACAAAGCCACCGAACTCCTTCATGTGGGCGAAAAATTATTTGTGCGGGTGTGGGACCCCGACCTCGACATTACCGACGAACGCGACATGGCTACATTGATTATTTCTAGTGAGAGCGGCGAAAAGGAATCCGTGAAGCTGCAGGAAACTCTCAGCCACAGTGGTGTGTTTACAGGCTCGTTTGGACTCCAGGCACGTGAGAAACCGACCGCTGCGAACTTTAGCGACATCGACAAGCAAATCGAATGTTTCTTCGGCGACAAACTCACTGCCGCCTATACCGACACCGCTGCTGGCGTGGAGGTAGGTGAAGTTGCACTGAGCCTAGAGGTGCCCGTGGCGATTGGCACCGACGGTATTGTAACGGCATTCAGTAAAATTTTCGGCAACCAACAACTTGCCGTGCAAACGCAGTTTCACATTGCCGAGAGTTACTTTGAGTTGTTCAAAAACAATCTCGATCTCGAGCGCCCAGAGGAAAGCGATAAAGCGCTCAAGGCCGGACGGCGGGTATTAATGGAAATCATGGTGGATTATCCAAACCCAAAATATCTCCCGCGTATTGCGTATTTAACCGGTCAATTCTCGCAGGAACTCAAGGATTGGAATGAGGCGGCCAATAGCTATGTACTCATTGTGCGACAGCATCCCAACCACACGCTCGCTGCTGACGCGCAGTACAAGCTCGCCCAATGCTACGAGGAAGCAGAAGATTTCGATCGCGCACTGGAGGAATACGTCACACTCGCGGCCACCTATCCGAAGAGCCCGCTGATTCCCAACGTGATGATTCGTATCAATGAATATTTTTACAAACGCGAAAACTTCACGATCGCAGCGAAAGTTGCGGAGAAATTCATGGACCGCTTCGGCGACCATGCCTTTGCGCCCAAGATGTGTTTTCGCTGGGGCCAATGCCATTACAAGAAGGAGGCCTTCGCCAAGGCCGGCGAGGTGTTTGATTTGTTCGTGAAAAAATTTCCGGATGACGGACTCAGTGCCCAGTCGATTTTCTGGGCCGGTGAAAGCTATCGAAGCGCGAACAATGTGGCCTTTGCCTTCCGCCGCTACAACCGCTGCCGTTGGGATTTCCCAGAAAGCGAGGCGGCCAAATACGCGCGTGGCCGGCTGGCCTTGCCGGAAATGCTCGCCCAATTCGAAGCCGAAGCCAATTCCATCGACAATGATGATTGAAGGCGCGGGTAGCTTTCCATTTTAGTTTTTGAATCAAACCCATGCGAACACTCTTTGCTCAAGCCACCAATGCCGCCGGCACCAACGCTCCCTCAACCGAGCCCGCGCCGCCTTCCGAAAGCCCAGAGGCAACCGATCCCGTCACCGAGGCAGTGGCGGAGCCCTCTTGGATTTCCGACATGTTTGATTCCGGCGCCATTGGGCTCCTGTTGGATGGCGGTTTTTTCATGTGGCCGATTCTGATCATGGCGATCCTCGCGCTGGCGGTCATTATCGAACGTTGGCGTAGTCTTAAAATGCTCGATACGGATAACGAATCTCTTCGCCAAGCCGTGCTGGACGATCTCACGAACGACCGTATCGAGGATGCGCTGGAACGCTGCAATCGCGAGCGGGGTCCCGTGGCCGCTATCCTCGCCAACGGATTGCGAAAATATCTCGTGCTCAGCCGGTTGAATTACGACCCCGCGCGACTGGAAGAACAAGTAGTCAAAAGCATGGAGGGCTACGGCGTGCATATCGTGGCGGCGTTGGAGCGGCATTTACCGGTGCTCGCCATCGTTTCCAGCGTGGCACCGATGCTGGGCTTTTTGGGGACAGTGCAGGGCATGATTGTAGCGTTCCATAATATTGTGGAGATGGATCAATCAGGCGGCGGCAACATCATTCAAGCCGCCGCCGCGGGCATCGAGGTGGCGCTGCTCACTACGTGCTTTGGGTTGATCGTTGGCATTCCAGCGTTTATGGCGTTTAATTATTTTTCCAGCGTCATCAATTCTTTCGTGCTTGAGGTGGAGGAGAGTGCCGCTGAATTAATGGAAGCGGTGACCTTGCAGCTTACGCTTAACGAGGGGGATAAATCAGGTAAATGAATCTGAAGCGTACAAAACTCTTGGTGGAACCGCCCGCGACGGCGACCAGTGACATTGCGTTTATTCTCATCGTGTTCTTCCTCGTATGCGCCTCGGTGGAACCGGACAAGGGCCGCGCGCAGGTGCTCCCCCGCAGTGAGCCGGAAAAGGAAAAGGACAAACAAAGCCAGACCATTGAGGTCGAACTCACGCGCACCGCAGTTATCCTCAATGGCAACCCGCTAGCCGCCGAACGGTTTGCTCGCGCCATCGCCCTGAAGCTGGCGGACAAGACGCGTGATGAGGATAGAATTGTGGCCGTGAAGAGCCGTAAGGAAGTGCCGTACAGCCATTGGATGCAGGTCACGGGCATCATCGAGGATGCCGGCGGTGTTATCACGCTGCAGATTGAAGAGGAAGAAACGGTGGTCGTGCAATGATTGTCAAACGCCGAAAAATGGACGCAACCATTCCGGCCATGGCGATGGGAGACATTGCGTTTTTGTTGCTGATTTTTTTCGTCATCCTTGCCCGCGCGCGAGACGACAGCCATTTACAATGGAAACCCGCGCCCGGTCAGGAACTCTCGCGGCCTCAAACCATGAACGCCAGCGTGGTCATCGACAAATACAACGTCACCTACCTTAACGGCCGCGAGATTCCTGCTGTTAGCTTGGGCGAGGCTCTGAAAAAAATACTGGGCGAAAACCCCGCCGGTCGTCGAACGGTAATGTTTAAGGTGCATCACGAGGTGACCGCAGTATATTTTGAACCCGTCATTGAAGCGATTAGCGAGGCCGGCGGCGAGCTGCATCATATTTTGAAAGAGGAGAAAAAAAGGCAATGAACATTTATGTGATAATTAAAGGTGAAGAACGTGGTCCGTTGAGCAGCGGTGAGGTGAACGAGTTGCTGGAGTCCGGTAAGTTGAACGCGGACGATCCGGCGTTGATTGAGGGTGAAAAGCAATGGAGCACAGTCGCCCGCTTGGCGCGTCTGCCCGCAAAGGGCGTGGTGGCTTCCGAGCCGCGAGGCGCGGGAGTGCAGCCGATGGCGAGCATGTCGCGTGATTTCAAAAACATCAAACGCAACAGCGCCTCCACGGCCGATGAGCTGCGCGGGTTCATGCGCGAGATGCGCGGAAAAAGCCCGGCCGAGATGCTGGGTGCCGTTGCGCAAAGTACCTTGATACGGAGCCTTGTGATTGCCACCGCGAGCCTCGCAGTCTTGATGTTGGTGCTCACGGTGGTCCCTTTTCTCATGGCCGAAAAGCCGGATTCCAAAGTCGTCGGTCCGGCAAATCCGGATTCGCCGGCTGAGACCGAACTCAATCCCGCCAAAGTCAAACCGGAAATCAAACCACTCGACGTGCTCGGCGTGGTGCAGGAAAAAAAGGGCAAGCCCAAGGAGGTTAATCCATTTGAAAACAAGGAAGATCCATTGGGCGAAATCAAAATTGACTGATGGGCGATTGGCGACAGGTCCCCAAAGTGTGGATGCTCGTGATGGGCGCCTGTTGGCTGGGCTTGTCAGCGGAATCGGTGGTGGTGCGTGAATGGCCGCTATGGATTAGCGCGCTTGGCTGGCTGGGCTTCGGTGGTTCCGAAATCCTATGGCGCACCCAACGCCTTCGCTGCGAGTCGCGCGGGTGGAATGCGGGCTTGGTGATTTATCTGAGCACATTTGCAGTCACCGGTGGAGTGGCGTGGTGCGGGCTCTGGAGCCAATGGGCGTGGCATGGGGCCATCAGTGAACGCGGCTTGCTCGTGGCCTTTTCGGTGGCGTTTGCAGCGGCACTGGTGGTGATGGCCACGTTCCGCGCTACGCAACGTGCTCGCGATTGGCCGCGTTGGAGTTTTTGGTTGGTGTTCACGCTGGGCGTGTTCCCGGTGTGGCATTGGTTAGTGTTCATTTCCCATCATCTCGGCTGGGCGAAAACGCGGGTGGCGTGTGCGCAGGGCGGCATGGTCCTGGTGTTCATCGCGGGATTGCTTTGGACGGTGTGGTGGGTCGAGCGCCGTTCGCGCATGCTGCAATTGTCGCGCCAAGCCGGTGGAGGTAAATCACTGGGCCGCATTGGGCCCTTGGAGGCGATGAATCGATCGGTGGCCTCGCCCGTGAGAAAAATATGGAACCCCTTCGATCAGGACGCGTGGTACTACGGTCGCCGCCGCCAAAAGTTGAAGCAATCGTTTAATGCTGTGCTCAGCTACACGCTGGTGTTCGTGGCGGTGGTGATGCTCATTCTCGGTTTGAGCGGGTGTCAGGAAATTTATGAGCTGCCCGCGGGAGGCGGTGAGGAAATGCTCAAGCAGAAGGTAGTGAAAATCAAAAAAGTTATCCGGAAAAAATTTGTCATCAATCCCTTTAGTGCCATTCTGTTTAATCCGCCGCCCATTGAGCAAATCAAGCTGGAGTTGATTGAGTTAACCAAGCATGTGTACCAAGTGGGGCAGGGCGAGGGAAAAGGCGCGGGCTTTGCCGCCGGTACCAAGCGTGGCAAAGTTGGCTTCTTTCGCCTGCGCTACGGCAGCGGCGACTGGGATCAGGATCTCGAACTGAATTCTGATCTCAACCTGCTACTTTGGTACGCCGCCAACACGGGCCACGATGTTGCCCCCAAGCCAGAGGTGCGCACCCTCGGCCAGATGAAAAAATTCCCCGTCGGAAAAAGCCCTCCGCTCGTGTACATCACCGGCCAAAAAACCCTTTCGCTGTCGCGCAATGAGATTGAAACGTTACGCGAATATCTCACCGATAAGCACGGGATGCTCTTTGCCGATAACGGTGGCAGCGCCGCGTGGCACAGCCAGTTTTTCAACCTCATGGGGCAGGTACTGCCCAATGCTGATCCCATACAAGTGCCCTTCGATCACCCCGTGCATCGCGGAATTCCATCCTTGCCTATGGTGGTACCACACGGTGGACGCGTGGCCTACGGCTGGGTTGTTGAGAGTCGGTTGGTAGTGTATTATCACCCAGGTGACATCGGGGATGCTTGGGCGGATGGTCATGCCGGCGTGTCGAGACAGATTTATGAGGACTGTTATCGTCTTGGG
>JAPKEI010000279.1 GCA_028872685.1 Verrucomicrobiota bacterium
ACTTGGTGCGGTTCGAAGATGGCTCGGAATCGATAGTAGTCCACATGCGTGATGGGATCGTACTTGTGGTCGTGGCACTTGGCGCAGTTGAGTGTGAGGCCGATGAACGCCTTGCCTGTGTGCTCAATGGTGGCATCAAGCCAGGTGGTGCGGTTGAAGAGATAGTAGTTGCGCGCGAGGAAGCCCGTGGCTCGGAGCGCCTTGGGGTCCTCGGGGGCGAGTTCGTCGGCGGCGAGCATTTCCAGGATCATCCGATCGTAACCCTTGTCCTGGTTGAGCGACTCCACAATCCAATCGCGCCAATGCCAGATGTGCTTTTGGCTGTTGCGTAACTGCGCGCCGAGCCCATACCAATCCGCGTACCGCCATATATCCATCCAATGCCGCGCCCAACGCTCGCCGTGCTGTGGGTTATTCAAAAGCTCATCAACGATTTCATTCCACGGCCGTTGGTCCGCCAACTGCGCCCGAGTCGGTGGCAGCCCTATGAGGTCAAGATACAGGCGCCGAATCACAATTGTCCGCTCCGCTTCCGGCTGCGTCTTCAAACCCAGCGCCACGCGCCGGTCCTCCAGAAGCCCATCGATGAGATTTCCTGAATCCCCCGACCGCTGCATTTTTTTTGGAACCTGAAACGCCCAATGCTCACGTGGGGCAGCCTCGGCGATTTCACCCTTGGGCACCGGCGCGCCGGCGGCAATCCATTCCTTAATCGCCGCGATTTCATCCACCTTCAACGCCGCCCCCTCCGGCGGCATCCGATCGGCCAAGTCCTTGGTGGTCAGCCGATACAAAAGCTCGCTGTCCGTCGGGTTGCCGGGGGCGACAATCGCTTCCCCCTTCGCCCCCTTCCGAATGTTCGCCGCCGTGTCAACGCGCAACCCCGCTTTTTGTTTCAATGCGCCGTGACAGGCATAACACCGCGCCTTCAACACCGGCTTGATGTCGCGCAAATAATCCGCGGCACCAGCGGTCAGCGTCATTAAAACCGCCAGCGAAATTGACCACGCCCTGCTCATGCGGACATTGTCGCTGATACAACATCAGTGACAATACAAAACGCATTGTTTTGTGGGCGTTTTTCGAGTACACAATTTCGCGGAGGACGTATGGCAGAGATGGACACACCTACCCCGGACTTGCGCGAGCGCGTGCGCATTATCATTCACGAGGCGGATACGCCCGCGGGCAAAGCGTTTGATGTGGCACTAATCTTGTGCATTCTCGCCAGCGTGGCGGTGGTGATGATGATCACCGTGCCGAGCTTGAAATTGTGGCACGACACACTGTTCGCGATCGAATGGGGCTTCACGATTCTGTTCACCATAGAGTACTCGCTGCGCTTGTGGTCAGTCGATTCGCCCGCCAAATACGCTCGCAGCTTTTTTGGCGTGATCGATATAATCGCGATTTTGCCCACATACATCAGCGCGATTTTCCCGGGCGCAAACTATCTGCTCGTCGTGCGCGCCTTACGGGTACTTCGCATTTTTCGGATTCTGAAACTCCTCGAATACGTGCGCGGAGCACGGACGATTATGCGCGCACTGCGGGCGAGTTTTGCCAAAATCACTGTGTTCCTTTTGGGGGTCATCATTCTGGCCACCATCATCGGCGCGGTGATGTTTTTGGTGGAAGCCCCACACAGCGCAAAATTTGAAAGCATCCCCAAAAGCATCTACTGGGCAATCGTCACGCTAACTACCGTGGGCTATGGCGACATTACGCCCGCCACCCCGCTCGGGCAATTCCTCGCGGCGGTGGTGATGATCATGGGCTACAGTATCATCGCTGTGCCCACTGGCATTGTTACCGCTGAGATGACACGCGTGGACGGCCCCGATACGCCCAACACCCGCGCTTGCCCCAACTGCGGCGTTGAAGGGCATCGGACCGACGCCGTCCACTGCCACGCCTGCGGGGAGACTTTGCACGCGGCGGACATCTGATCACTTCCGAGGATTGCGCCCGTAATACAAAAAACCATCCTCCGCGCCCACCAGCAAATCGGGTACGCCGTCGCCGTTCCAATCCACCACCGTTGGGCTTGTTGTGTGGCTTGAAATGTTGCGTTTGAAAATTGTGCCGCGGTTGAGAAGTTTGTACATGCCTTCGCGGTCGGCCACGTTTTGCCACAGCTCGGCGTTGGGACTGTTGGCCAGCACGTCGAGGCGACCGTCGCCGTCCCAATCGACCACACACAACTTGCGCCGGCCACTGCCGCCGGCGGTTCTGGAATTCAAACGCACATAGCCGGGGTTGGTTTCAAAAATGCGTTGGGGTTCATGAAGCAGCAGCTTGCCGCCACGCTTCGAGCGGGGGAAAAGCATTAGGTAGCCTTCGTGGTCGAGCATCAGTAAATCGTTGAGGCCGTCGCGATTCCAATCGACGACCACCGGCGTGGTGCGCCATTGGGTGAGCAGTGCCTTGCCGCTCGGCCGCATCCAGCCCCACTTGAGCGCGGGCTGTTCGGCGCGCCATTCGACATTGATGGGTTGCGAAGCCGAAAGTTTGGGCGCTTTGCGCGTGCCGATGTTACGATACCAAACAATTTTGCCGAGGATGGAATTGACGACAATATCCGGAAGGCCGTCGTGGTCCCAATCCGCAACCGTTTGCGTGGTGTAACCCCACTTGCGTTCGCACGGCCCTTGGATGGAGCCGTTGGAACCGGCCATGATGCGCAGCGTTTTGCCGCCAGCTTTCAACCGTTGCGGCGCGGCCCAGCGCGGTCGTTCCACCTTCGGGCCGCTGAGGTTTTCGATGAAGGCGATGTAGCCGGCGGTGTTGCCGCAAATGATATCCTCGTCGCCGTCGCCGTCCCAATCAAACCCCGCCGGCGTGGAGAGTGCGCCAAACTTCACTTCATCCGCTTGCTGTTTAAAATAAACCGGCGGTAAAAACTGAGGCAGCCCGTCTCGCACTTTGCCGGTGTGCTCCACCAACGCCACGCGGCCATCCTCGTCGCCCACGATTAAATCCACATCGCCATCGCCGTCCCAATCCACTGCGCTGGGCATAATCATTTCCAAATCCATCGTGAGCGTTTTGCCGTTGTGGGTGAGCTTACGACCGGCGGAGTACTTGGGCACGCGGCGCGTGCCGGTATTTTCGAAGTACGTGAAACTATCCACAAACTCGCCGCACAATAAATCGAGGTCGCCGTCACCATCGAAGTCCGCGAAGTTCGGCGACGGGCGGCCGTACACATCCACCGCCTTGCCGCCGGCCCGCACCTTCGTAGGCGCTGCGTACTTCGGCTTGGCCGTCGTGCCCTCGTTGCGCATCAAATACACAAATCCGCGCAACGGCCCGTTCGTCCACTCGCCCTTCGCGTTGTAGGCGTTGTCCCACCCGTAATCATCCCAAATACCCACGGCCGCGATAAGGTCCAGCGCACCGTCGCCGTCATAGTCCACATACTTCCATTGATTCGCGCGAATCTTGCGATGCTCTTCCACGCGCGCAGCAGGGTAGACCTTTGTTGTATTCGTAAGGTCTGCTGATACTTCCGTGCCGGGTGTGAGATACCTCGGTTTGCCGTCCACGAAACTGACTTGAATGTTCCGCCGAGAAGCGTGCACGCGCTTGCCCGCCTTGAACACCGGCGTCTTGCTGCCGCCCGGATTCTCAAAAAACCAAATGCCGTTGTACGGCTTGCACGGACAATCCACGAGTAAGTCGAGATCGCCGTCCCCATCCCAATCCACCGGCATCGGCCACGCCCACAACCCCACGCCCAAATCCACCACCAGCCCGGGGT
>JAPKEI010000280.1 GCA_028872685.1 Verrucomicrobiota bacterium
GAACTGGGTGTAACAACGTTCCAGCTGAGCGGCGATCTTCGTTAGGCCAGTGGTTGCGTCTGCTCGTCTAGCCCTTTCAACATACTGATTGTAATTGGGCACTGCGATGGCGGCCAACAGCGCGACGATGGCAACCGCAATCAGCAGTTCGATCAGGGTAAAGCCAGTTTGAGTAGTTTGTTGAGTTGTTTGCATGGTGCACCAGAGTTATGGTTTAGCTGTTTTGTTGCGCTCAGTCGAGGTGTAGTTCCTGCCACGATACTCGGCCACTGGTTGTTGGATAAGTTACCAGCACAGTCGTCAGCATATCTTTGGTTTTTGCCACTTCGCTGGTGGGCGTAAAACGCCGGTTACCAATCACCGAAGGCGTTGCAAGTAGACCCTTGCCGATGACTTTTTTTGCCGCATAGCCAACCGTTTCTCCTGATGAGTCTTTGGTTGCATCTCCGGCCGTAGTCACTTTGCCGTCACCGTTGTGATCATACTGCGCGTTTTTCGCGCTGCCGCCGTTGCCAATTTGGACCAGCCACTCCCATCCGACCCCGCTTGAGGAGCACTCGCTACGGTCCGGGATAATTGAATTAAACAATACATGACCGTGTCGCACTTTCGCAGGTGATACGACGCGTTCACCGAGGTCCTTGAGCTCAATATACCAGCCGGACTTCTTTCCGGTAGAGTAATCGACAACAAGGCTCGATTTTGTCACTCGATTATTGCCCGTGGCCTTGGCATCAAAGCTTTGCTTGGCCAGGTCAGAAAGCCCCCCCGAGATTTCTTTGCCGCTGTCATACAGACCCAGAAAGTATTGGTCGTGAATCAGGGCCTTGTCCCCGGGCTCAATAAATGTGCCCGTTCCAACGAGCACCATCACACCTGGCGTGTCGGGTGATGATCTAAAGGCAGTAACTGACGAAGGTGCGCGGGTGACCGTGGGTCGTACGGTAATAGGCTGCTTAGAGTCCCCCTTAAATAAGGCCTTGCCCGTCCATCCGGACGCCGTTTTGCCACGAAGATCAAATCGCCACACGTTGCCGTGAAGGTCGCCCGCATAGGCAAAGTCGACAGCGCCGTCGGCATCGAGATCCACTAGCCGGGGTGCAAAAAGACCATTTCGTTTGGTGGTGTTACCGGCCCCGGTCGAAATCTTGTGATACTGAAGACCTTTGCTCCACACGCCGCCCGCGGGACCGTCGAGGTAAACAATAAAGAGCTGGGCTTCGCCGTTGCCACAGGTCGCGGCATCACTACACGGTCCGTTGCCGAAAACAGCAGCCCATTTGTCATTGTTTAAATAAGCAATGGTCGCTTCGCTATGGGTAAACCCAAGATCGCCATCGTCTTTGTTACTGAATTCCCACAAGACCGTTTTCGCCGCTTTGGCATCGCTCACGAATTCATTCGGGTCAGTGACATCGAGCGCGAACATCCCGCGCCCACCCCGGCCAAGACCACCCACCAGGACTGTCTTCCAATCGCCTTTTAGCTTCGCGTCCGATACGGACGGTGTCGCATCGACGTATACCGGCTTGTGGGCGTAGATCGGGTCTGTTAGCGGGTGATAACCTTTGGTGGCCGCACTGCTATAAAGCGAACCTGGGATGTAGGCTAATTTTTCTGCACCCGTTTTGGCATCAAATCCGTGCAGCATGCCGCCGTTGGAGCCTACATAGACCATCGCGTCTCGCGTGACTTGTTTCTTTTGAAACGCAAGATAGGAACTGCTGAGTTTTGCAGATGCGTTAATCCAGCTGAGTCGTGGTTTGCCGACATAGACTGGAGAAGAATGCCAGATATCACTCATGCGGCTGGCGCGCACTCGAAAGTTCTTGCCTTTCATTTCGTTTCCACGATCACCGGCAATGTAGTTGAGTCGGGCTTTCCCGTTGGATGTGGATTGAAGCGTGCCCGCCATGCTCGTTCTGAAATCTTTTTGTTGGGCCGAATCAATATTGTCCCAATTGAAGGGCACGCCTTTGCCGTTCCGGTAAGTCAACAGCCTGCGGTTCTTCGGAACTGATTGGCCCGCACCGCCGCCACCAGCACCGCCGCCACCAGCACCACCGCCACCAGCACCGCCGCCACCATTGGGTAACTTGTCCAGTAGTGAGGCGGCGTTCCACAACTTACTTTTGAATAAACCGGTTTTGATATCAAGTGTCCAGGCTTCAAGATCACCAGACCATTTTTTGGCGTTGAACTTGGGAATAAAAACCGTACTGTCCACCGTTAACGTATTACCGCTGAAAGAAACCGCTGTTGCGGAGCCAGATTGCGCTAGCCCCGAGGCTACGCCCCGTAAGATGGCGTCAATGACCCGTTTGTCACCGGTGACGTCGTGCTCAATAGTGCCATCGGTCTGCGCCGCGATATACGTGGGATCACCGACTGATGAATTACCAGAACCCCCACAGCCACCCCACCAACTGAAGTCGCCACTTTGGAGATCGTGACAAGTATCAAAACCACTTCCCTTGCTTTTCGTGTTGATGCCCGTGACGATAATGTTGTTCTGGTTAAGGACCGCGACCGTTTCTTCACGGGTCACGGTGGTATTCCATGAGGGCGCATCACCAAACCAGACCACCACTCGTGCGCTCTTGTTACGCCAACCGACAGCGCCAGTGGGGCAGGCGGATTTTCGCACCGTGGGATCAGTGACTTTCCATACGTCCTTCTCTTTGTTGCCATCGTCTGGGTCGAGCATCTTGCCCGGAATCCAGACCCCACCCTTCGTGTATCCACAGGAAGCATAGACTTCGTCA
The DNA here is from genome assembly GCA_028872685.1 of Verrucomicrobiota bacterium. Lineage (GTDB taxonomy): Bacteria > Verrucomicrobiota > Verrucomicrobiia > Limisphaerales > UBA1100 > JACNJL01. The sequence goes on from JAPKEI010000280.1 coordinate 2,766, forward strand.
GTATCTGCGCCTGTTTCTATCCCTGCCCAGGCCGTGCCGGGTGCGCTGTAGCCCTTGCCATCGGTCACGCCGCCCTCCGTCGCAATCTGGTGCAGTGCGAACATGTTGGCTTCTTCCCAGTCGCCCCCACAACCGCCCGGAGAACTGCACGCACCCCATTCGCCCATGGCGATTTCAACGGCGGCTTTGTCGTTAGTCAGCTGCTTGTTGACCTTGTAAGAGTTCTGGGCCTTTTTTAATTTCGTGCCCCACTGTTCCCTCGGGTCTCCCCAATACGTAGCCACGGCGAACTCAACGTCAAGCCCCTTGAACTGGGGATAGGCGGCGTCCTCCCCCGCGATGGCTTTGAGAATTTTCTTCGCCTGCCGGCGAGTGCTGGAAATCATGCCGCCCATACTGCCGGTGTTGTCCATCAGAAAGACCACGTCCCCAATGCACGAGGAGCTTGCGGCAGATGCGACACCAGTGCCCAACAGGGCCCAGGTAGCCAGGGTCACCAGCGCATATCGAAGCGGTTTATTGGTCAAGTGCTGAATGATTGTGCTGAAGTGTGTGATACAGGTTAATTATAGTCGGCCCACACTTTCGCTGGCGGTGATCTTGGTCACAATCGCATGTCGGGAAATTCTTATGCCAGAGTAGCTATGTGTTTGAGCTAAGTGTGTGATTAACTTAGCCGATAAACGCGGTCTGTGCTCACTTCCGATAGTAAACGCGCAGGACCGATTGACCCGCGCCGCTGGCACCGGCACCGCGTGCGGTGATTTCATAGATGGCTTGGGGTGATTTTTCTTTTGACTTGGAATAGTCGGAGGTACCAACGTCATCCCCCGCGCCACCCGCGCCACCGCTGACGGTGCTTGCTTGGCGGACGATGTAATTGACCCCGTCCGCGGGGACGCCCTCGAGGGCGGTTGCATCCCCCGGCGGGTCAATGGTGTTCCAGGTGGTGGCATTAAATAAGGTGTTGTGATCGGGGAAGG
>JAPKEI010000281.1 GCA_028872685.1 Verrucomicrobiota bacterium
GTTGATGCCGCGAATGGTTTTTCATCAGCTATCAACTTCTCTCTTCAATTGATTCACTTGATCCCGAAGCAACGCCGCCTTTTCAAATTCCAAATTGCCCGCCGCTTCGAGCATTTCTTTTTCCAGTTCGCGTATCATTTCGGTGACGTCGAAATTATCGCTGGTTTCGCGTAGTAGCATTGTGGCTTTGTTGGTGGCGTCTTGGCGGTTACCGAGGCTTTCCTCCACGGCACGCGTGACGCTGCGAGGGGTGATGTTGTTTTGCTTGTTGTGTTCGATTTGTTTTTCGCGGCGATAGCCGGAGGTGGTCATAAATTTTTGAATGCTCTTGGTCATCTCGTCGGCGTAGAGCAGCACGCGGCCTTTGAGATGACGCGCGGCGCGACCGGCGGTTTGGATGAGCGCGGTGGCGCTACGGAGGAAGCCCTCCTTGTCCGCATCGAGAATGGCGACGAGGGCGACTTCCGGTAGGTCAAGCCCTTCACGCAGGAGATTGATGCCGACGAGTACATCGAACTCGCCTTTGCGTAGAGCACGCAGAATCTCCACGCGCTCAAGCGCATCAATGTCGCTGTGCAAGTAACGTACGCTCACGCCGATGTCGCGAAGGTAATCGGTCAACTCCTCCGCCGTGCGTTTGGTGAGGGTAGTGACAAGCACGCGTTCGCCGGCGTCGCTACATTGGCGACATTCCTCGATGAGATCGTCGATTTGCCCTTTCAGCGGGCGCACGGTGATGGTGGGATCCACGAGGCCGGTCGGGCGCACAATTTGCTCGGCCACGTGTGGCTTGGCCCAATCCATTTCCAACGGAGCCGGCGTGGCACTGACGTATACGGTTTGGTGCTGGTGCGTTTGGAATTCCTCAAAATTAAGCGGGCGATTATCCAATGCGCTGGGCAGGCGGAAACCGTGGTCGACCAGCACGGTCTTGCGCGAGCGATCACCGGCGTACATCCCGCGGATTTGCGGCAGCGTCGCGTGGCTTTCGTCGATGACCAACAAAAAATCTTTCGGGAAAAAATCCATCAACGTGTTCGGCTTTGAGCCTGGGGGGCGGGCACTGATGTGGCGGCTGTAATTTTCGATGCCGCTGCAGTAGCCGAGCTCCTCCATCATTTCCAAATCATATTCCGTGCGCGATTTGATGCGCTGCGCCTCGAGCAGTTTGTTTTCTTTCTCCAATTGCTGAATGCGCTCGCGAAGTTCCACACGGATGGTTTTCATCGCCGCCATCATTTTATCGCTTTGAGTGACAAATTGTTTGCCCGGAAAAATCGTGGTGGCCGGTAGCGTCTCAATGGTGTTGCCGGTTAGTGGTTCGTAACGCTGGATGCGCTCAATCTCTTCGCCGAAAAATTCCACGCGAATGGCGTCCTCGGTGTTGGCGGGGCGGATGTCTACTGTATCGCCACGCACGCGGAACTGTCCGCGCTCGAAGGCCACATCATTTCGCACATATTGAATTTCCACCAGCCGCGACAGCAATTGTTCGCGCGTGATTTGCTGGCCGGCCACCAGCGGCACCATCAGCGCTTCGTAATCCTCACGGCTGCTGATGCCGTAAATGCACGATACGCTGGCCACCACCACCACATCGCGCCGGCTCAGCAATGACCCCATCGTTGAAAGTCGCATTCTCTCGATCTCCTCGTTCACTGACGAGTCCTTTTCGATGAAGGTATCCGTGCGCGGAATGTAAGCCTCCGGCTGATAATAATCGAAGTAGCTCACAAAATACTCCACCGCGTTCTTCGGGAAAAAAGTTTTAAACTCAGAGTACAACTGAGCCGCCAACGTTTTATTGTGAGAAATCACCAGCGTGGGCCGGTCGATTTTATCAATGACATTCGCCATCGTGAACGTCTTGCCGCTCCCCGTCACTCCCAGCAAAACCTGATGCGCTAGCCCCTCTTCCAAGCCCGCCGTTAATTGAGCAATCGCCTCCGGCTGGTCGCCGGCGGGCGGATAAGGCTGATGCAGTCCAAACACGCCGCACGGTACGGATGCGGCGGGCGTGTGTCAATTGACCGGCGGTTGCTGGCACGTTAACATGCCGCGTGCCTGTTGAATCACTTTATTGCCACGTCCCGTTTTGCGCGAGCAAGTGCAGTTATTGCGCGTTCTTTTCGCACGCGCCGAATGGGGAGGTGGTGAACCGCTACGTGGCCGCGCTGGTGCGCGAGCTGGAAATGGTGGCTGCTGATTTGCAGCCACGCACAATTTTCTTTGGCGGCGGCACGCCATCCATTTTAAATCTGCGCCAATGGGAAACCGTGCTGGGCGCGATGGATCGACTTGGTCTTACGGGCGCGGACGAGTGGACGGTGGAATGCAATCCGGCCACGCTCTCGCTGGACAAAGCCAAGTTGCTGCGCGCCGCGGGTGTGAACCGCATCTCGATGGGTGTGCAATCGCTTGATGCCGGATTGCTTGAGCGCCTCGGTCGCGTGCATTCGCGCGAGATGGTTTTCAAGTCGTATGATTGTCTTCGTGCGGCGGGCTTCGAACGCATCAACCTTGATTTAATGTTCGCCATTCCATCGCAGACGATGGAAATTTGGAAGGCTTCCCTGCGCGAAACCGCCGACTTAGAGCCCGAACATCTTTCCTGTTACGAAGTGATTTACGAACAGGACACGCCGCTGTACGAACAACTGCAGGCGGGCGAGTTTGAGGTGCACGAAGATTTGGCGTGTGATATGTTTGAGGAATTGGTGCAGTTCGCTGGCGAACGCGGATTTCATCAATACGAAGTGGCCAATTTCGCGCGGCATTCCGGCAGCGGTGTAGACAATGGAGGTTTTGAAATCCCAAGCGAAGCGTGTCGGCACAACATCAACTACTGGCGTGGCGGCGATTACCACGGTCTCGGGCCCAGTGCCACCGGTTATGTCGGCGGCATTCGCACCACCAACATTGCCAACACCCAAGGCTACTGCGAACACATCGAGCGCAATGAACGCGCTATCGACCACACTGAGCAACTGTCCTCCCTCCGGCGCGCCGCTGAAACTGCCGCCTTCGGCCTTCGAATGAATGCCGGCTGGCCCTTCGCGGATTTCCAAAAAACCACCGGCCATGACCTTCGCAATGGATGGGCCGATACGATGCAAGAACTGGTGGAGCAGGAGAATGGCGTGCTGGAGAGTGAGCGCTTCCGCCTCACGCCAAAAGGATTGCGCTTCGCCGATGCAGCGGCCGCGGAATTTCTGCGATGAACAAAAAATCTGTTGGTCAGAGCCGGTGTTTGCTGCCATGAATCCCGCGATGAGCTCTGTTGTTGTTCCAGTTGAAATTGCCGATGAAATAAATGCCAGGATTCTTGCGGTGAGCGAGGATGAGTTACAGGGCTTTCAGCGAAACCCATTTGGTGTGGTTGCGGAGCGGACAGGGCTGAAGCAGTCGGTGGTGCTGGAGCGGGTGCGGGCGATGTTGGAGGCGGGAGTAATCCGGCGCATTCGGCAGACGCTGCTAGCCACGAATCTTGCCAAGGGGGCGTTGGTGGCGTGGGAGGTTGCGCAGGATGACCTTGATGGGGCGTTTGATTATATGTTTCAGGATGACCCATTTTCCGGCCACGTGGTGACGCGCTCCACGGACGCGGCTACGGCGGGTTCCAATTACAAACTGTGGACCACGCTGAAGGTGCCGCAGGGGTTTTCGTTGGAGAAACATTGCGAAGTGCTCAAGGCGAAGGTGGGCGCGAAGTCGTTTCGCATTATGCCGGCCAAGAAAATTTT
>JAPKEI010000282.1 GCA_028872685.1 Verrucomicrobiota bacterium
GGCGGTCCTCCTGGTGCCCCGTAATCAAAAACTCACACGCGGCTAACGCCGCGTTTTTTTATTCGAACCGTCCGGCTAATGACGCGTGCGCCTCGCGCAATGCCGCCTCTGTGGTGGCCCAATCCATGCAGCCATCGGTGATGCTCACGCCGTATTTCAGTTCCTCCAGTGGTACGGGAAACTTTTGCGCGCCGGCATTCAAATTGCTCTCCAACATCACGGAATGAATGTGGCGATTGCCATCACCGATTTGCCCCAGCGCATCCGCTAAAACCGCCGGTTGGCGTTCGGGATCCTTGCCGCTGTTGCCGTGGCTGCAATCAATCATTACCGATGGTGTGAGCCCCGCTTTCTCAGAAGCCGCCACCGCGTCCGCCACATATTCGGCCGAATAGTTTGGGCCGCCACTGCCGCCGCGCAAAATCAATTGGCAATCCGGATTGCCGCGCGTGGTAACCGCGCTGGCGCGGCCTTCGGCGGTGATGCCCAAAAAAGTCTGCTCCTGCGTGGCCGCTACGATGGCGTTCACCGCCACGTCGCAATCGCCCGCCGTGGAATTTTTGAACCCCACCGGCATCGACAAGCCGCTCGCCATTTGCCGGTGCGTCTGGCTCTCCACCGTGCGCGCGCCAATCGCCGCCCAACAGAGGCTGTCGGCAATGTACTGAGGCGTGATGGGGTCCAGCAATTCTGTAGCCGTCGGCAGGCCGAGCTCCAGCACTTCGCCCAGAAACTCCCGCGCGATGCGCAAGCCAGCGGGAATGTCGCATGTCCCGTTGAGGTGAGGGTCCATAATCAACCCTTTCCAGCCGAGCGTGGTGCGTGGTTTTTCGAAATACACGCGCATCAAAATCAATAGCCGATCGTTCAACTCATCAGCCAGTGCCTTGAGTTGGGCAGCATATTCGCGGCCCGCTTTTAAATCGTGAATGGAACACGGACCGACCACCGCGATGAGGCGCGGATCCTCGCCGTGAATGATGGCGTGCAACTCGCGACGCGCCTGCGTGACAAAATCGGTTTGGGCATCCGTACAAGGCAGGTCAGCCACCAGTTCCGCTGGGCTGGGCAGTACCTCCGAGGAAACTACGCGAATGTCGGTTATGGGTTGCAAGGGGCGGGACTAAACATCATTCAGCTGCGTTTTGTAAAGCCCGCAACACATCGGGATCGCGCACATCCACCCAGCGCCCTGCGATTTCCACGCCTGCGATGGACTCGCCCGCCTCGAGCATCGAGCTCAATGCGTCGGTCAATTCATATTCGCCGCGCGGTGATTTTTCCAGACGCGCCGTGTGTTGGAAAAGCCTCGGCTGGAAAATATAAATCCCGGCATTGTACCAAGCCGTTTCGCCATCCTTTAAAAAATTCTGCGCTCGCAATTCATCCAGTTGCGCTTCCGAAGGCTTCTCTACCAAATGATTCAAACAGAACGCCCCGTCAAAAAAGAACAACCCGCCCTTTGTCACATCCTCACTGCCCGTCACCGTCACCAACCCCGATAATTCACCACCGGCCCAACGCTTCAGCATTAGCTGATAGGTCTCAGGCTTAACCAAAATATCGCCATACGTGAGCAAAAACGCATCGTCGCCCACGAAGCTCTTCGCCAATTCCGGCGCTTTTCCCGTCCCATCCTGCACCGTCTGGCGCTCATAAGATATGCTGACCCCAAAATCAGAGCCATTGCCGAAATGCCCTTCAATCACCTCCGCCTTCCATCCCGTGATGATGCAAAACTCACCAACCCCTGCCTCGCGAAGCCCGGTTACAATGTGCTCCAAAATCGGCCGCCCCTCCACTGGCAACATCGGTTTCGGCACCTCGTCCGTGAGCCCGCCCATGCGAGTGCCTTTGCCAGCGGCTAGGATGACGGCTTTCATCGCCAATTACTTTGCCTTTCCTTGACTCGCCACTGCATCCATTGCGGCCTTCACGGCTTCCTCATCGCCGAGGTAATAGTTTTTGATGGGCTTTAAATCTTCGTCCAATTCGTACACGAGCGGCATTCCGGTGGGGATGTTGAGTTTCAAAATGGCTTCGTCGGAAACGTCATCGAGATATTTCACCAACGCGCGGAGGCTGTTGCCGTGGGCGGCGATGATGACGCGCTTGCCGGCCTTAATTTCCGGCGCGATAGTTTCGTGCCAATAGGGAAGAAACCGGTCGACCGTGTCCGCAAGGCATTCGGTGAGCGGCTGCTGATCCTCGGTGAGATTCGCATAGCGCACGTCGTGTCCGGGCCAGCGTTTATCGGATTTCTCCAGTGAGGGCGGAGGAATGTCGTACGCGCGCCGCCAAATGAGCACTTGTTCCTCGCCGTGTTTTTCGGCGGTCTCGGATTTATTGAGACCCTCCAACGCGCCGTAGTGGCGTTCGTTCAGCCGCCAATCGCGCCGCACGGGCAGCCACATTTGATCCAACTCATCCAGCGCAATCCACAAGGTACGAATGGCGCGCTTGAGCAATGAGGTGTGGGCTTGGTCGAAAGCGAATCCGTTTTCCTTGAGCACACGCCCCGCCGCCTTCGCCTCTTCGCGCCCTTGATCGGTGAGATCCACATCGTGCCAACCGGTGAACCGGTTATCCAAATTCCATTGTGACTGACCGTGACGTAGTAAAACCAATTTATGCATGGCGGCGAACTTTAACGAGGCAGCCTTGGCCTGTCAGCAAAAACGTGCTGCAATCGCGCCTGTGGATGATGAGTTTATTTCACTAACGAAAATGGCGGGTCTACTGGACCTCTCCAACCGCTCGCGGCTGTGTCTGCTGGGAGCCGATCGCGCAAAGTTTTTGCACGGGCAGGTGACCAACGATATCAACGGCCTCGCCGAACACACCGGCTGCTACGCCGCGTTGGTGAATGCGAAGGGCAAAATGGAGAGCGATCTGTTCACGTATCGTCTGGCGGATGAAATTCTTTTGGACTTTGAGCCGGACTTGGCCGATGCGGTGCGGTCGCGGCTGGAAAGTTTTATCATCGCCGAGGACGTGGAGGTAGCCGATGTGGCACCGCATTTCGGGTTGCTCAGCGTGCAAGGCCCGAAGGCGACAGAGGTTTTGGCGGCTCTGGAATTGCCCACGCCGGAATCAGAATTTTCGCTAACAAAAACTGCGGATGAAATTTTTGTGGTGAACCAGCCACGGCTGGGTTCGGTAGGGTTCGATTTATTTGTGCCGGTGGATGCGGCGGAGAATTTGAAATCACGCTTGGCCGAGCACGCGCCATTGTGTAGTGAGGCGGCGTTTGAAAAGGCGCGGGTGTTGTCGACCATTCCGCGATTTGGAAAAGATTTTACCTCCGACAACCTCGCACCCGAAGGCGGTATTGAGGCGCGAGCCATCAGCTATGCCAAGGGTTGCTACATCGGCCAGGAAATCATCTCGCGCATTCGCTCCCGTGGAAAAGTAAACCGCATCCTGCGCGGGTTGCGACTGGATGGCGCGGCGGCGGAAGGGGATGCGGTTTTTCTGGGCGAAAAACAAGTCGGCAAGCTATCGAGTGTTATCTCTGCACCTGATGCCGCATTGGCGATCATCCACCGTGATGCGGCTGAATCGGGCACTGCGCTGCGGGTGGACACAAAAAACGGCAGCGTAAATGCGGAGATCGCCACGCTGCCGTTTGAAAAGTTTCCGTTCTAAAAATCCACCAATTCCACGTCGAACACGAGCGTGGCAGCGGGGGGGATGGTCGGTGGCCGACCACCTTCACCATAAGCCAAGGCGTGGGG
>JAPKEI010000283.1 GCA_028872685.1 Verrucomicrobiota bacterium
GTATGATGAGGCCAAGAAAGCTTGGGACGAAGGTGGAGAGGAAGCCAGACGAGGCTGGATCGTTGCCGGCCGGAACCTGGCAAAATTCTCCACCGTCCTGTGGGTGGGCTATTGTCTGATTACCCTCGGATTAATTCCCTTAGCCCGCGCAATCCCAAAGCATTTTGGCAAACAACTTTCAGTAACCCTGATGCCTATTCTTATGCTTGGGGTGGTCTATGCTCTGGCGAAATTGATTTTGGATTGGATACCTGTCTCGGGTTGGCCCACGGCCAATTCAATGGAATTGCAGGGTCAATCCTTATGGAAAGTATTGGGCCAACTCATTGTGCACCTCACCCATCCGTTTGCTAACATGGTGGTTACTTTGAAGGAGTTTGCCGTAGATAAATGGTTCGTGCCTCTAATGTTTGTAGCGGCTACCATTGTGATTGGCTGGCGAAAACTATCTGATGCCAAGGTGGATGCATCTTAAGGGTGGGGCGGGTCCTCTGAGCTTCTCTGAACTAGGATGGTGGGATAGAATTCCGAAAGCAATAATGATGAGGCTAGCAATACTTTTATACATAGGTCTTTTGTGCCAACCGTTTGCTGTGCTGGCAGAGACAAAGGCCGAACGGCCCAACGTCCTCTTCGTGCTCTTTGATGACATGGGCTATGGGCAGCCTTCGTCTTACCGTGCTGATTCTCCCTTTAAGACCCCGAATATAGACCGTTTGGCACGGCAAGGGATGCGCTTTACCGATGCGCACTCGGCGGCCGCCAACTGCACACCCACCCGCTACGGGGTGTTGACTGGACGTTATCCCTGCCGGATCGGCCAGTATGGCGTATTAAAGACCTACTCGCCGCCGATTATTCCCAAGACTCGTCTCACGGTGGCCTCGTTTCTTAAGGGGCAAGGCTACGACACTGCCTGCATTGGTAAGTGGCATTTGGGCATGAATTGGGTGGATGGAAAACCGGGCACAGAAAATCAATTGCCCATTGGAGCTCGCATGACCGATGGCCCTAATGCGCTTGGCTTTGATTATTTCTATGGCTTTACCCATGCCCGAAACATCGGCTCAGTCATTGAGCAGGACAGGGTGGTGGCCAATGTGGAGGGCGTCGAGAATCAGCCGCTCATGATCAAGAAGGCGCTCCAGTACATTGAAGAACGCTCCAAGGAAAAGAAGCCGTTCTTCCTCTACTTCCCGATGTGCCCGCCTCATAGCCCGATTGTTCCGGCGAGTGAGTTCGAAGGCAAAAGCGGGATGGCCGGCAAAGAGGGTAAATACGGAGACTGGGTCTATCAGGGCGACCATATGTTGGGTCAGCTTATGGATGCGCTGGAAAGGACCGGGCAGGACAAGAATACGCTTCTGATTGCTACTGGCGACAACGGTGCGGCCAGGCGGCCCTATCCTCCATTGAGGGAAGCCAAAAGCAGCATTTATGAAGGGGGTCACCGGGAGCCTTTTGTGGCTCGTTGGCCGGGTAGAATTAAAGCGGGGTCAGTAAATCATGATGTCATTTGCTTGAACGATTTTTTTGCCACGTGCGCCGATATCCTTGGGGCGGATTTGCCGGCGGATGCTGCCGAGGATAGTGTCAGTATTCTGCCGGCCCTGATGGGTAAAGCGGATGCTCCTCTGCGCGAGGCGATTATCAATCAGGCACCGGCAGGTTTGGCAATTCGACAAGGGTCTTGGAAATATATCGCTTTTCGTAATGGTAGTCGTGAACTCTATAACCTGAAAGAAGACATCAGTGAAACTATGGATGTTGCTAATGCCAATGCGGAGGTGGCTGATCGATTGGAGAAATTGATGCAAAGCTATTTTGATCGAGGTCGCAGCACGCCCGGGCCTGTACAGAAAAAAGAATTTGAACTTCCATTCGGCAGGTCCGCAGAGAAGAAACGGAATAAGAAGAACAAGGAAGACAAGGGATCTCCGTCTAAAAAGAAATAAAATATGAAAACGATCTCAAAATTCATTCTAACTCTGCTGGTTTTGGTAGGCGCAGTTGAAACCAGTCAGGCAGTAGGCAAGCGGCCCAATATTTTATTTATTATTGCAGATGACCAGTCGCCCTTTGATTTTAAATTTTATAACCCGCGCAGCACGTTGGATGCTCCGGTTTTGGAAAGACTGGCGACCCAAGGTATGGTGATTGATGGGGCCTACCAGATGGGTTCCTGGGTGGGGGGTGTTTGCACCGCTTCGCGGCACATGATCATGAGCGGGCGGACCGTCTGGCACATTCCCGATAAGGCTGGCCGGATCATGAACCCGCACGTTAATAACCCAAAGATGGTGCCCCCCGATTTGGTTAAACACACGTTGCCCGCAGTTTTTAACCAGGCCGGATATGACACCATGCGTACCTGCAAAAATGGCAATAGCTATGCGTCTGCCAATAATCTTTTTCAGGTACGCCATGACGGCACCCGTCGTGGTGATACCGATGAGAAAGGCAGTGCTTGGCATGCCGAACAGGTGCTCGATTATCTTAATGAACGCCAATCAGCGAAGGACACGGATCCTTTCCTGATTTATTTCGGGTTTTCTCATCCGCATGATGTAAGGGATGGTAAACCGGAGCTGTTGGCTAAATACGGCGCAGTGAATCATAATGATCAAGAGACCCTTCCTCCGTCCAATTCAAAGCAGCCACCGCTCCCCATTAATTACCTGCCAGCGCATCCCTTCGATCACGGCCACACGACGGTGCGCGATGAAGTGGGGGTCAAGGGCGTTTGGAAGCGGCGCGATGAAAGAACGATCCGCAACGAAATTGGCCGACAATTTGCCTGTAGTGAAAATATCGACATCCAGATTGGGCGCGTACTCAAGAAACTCGAGGCCATGGGCGAGATTGAGAATACCTATATTATTTATACCGCTGACCATGGTATGGCCATTGGCCGCCACGGCCTGCAGGGCAAACAAAACCTGTATGACCACACCTGGCGTATTCCATTTGTTGTGAAGGGGCCGGGAATCAAAGCTGGGTCGCGGGCAACGGGTAATATCTATCTACTTGATGTTTTAAATACGGTCTGTGATCTGGCTGGGATAAAAGCTCCGGTCACATCTGAAGGCACCAGTTTCAAGCCGGTACTTGAAGGAAAACAGAATGCGGTTCGCGATACACTTTACGGCGTGTACTGCGGGGGAGGTCGGCCTGGGTCCCGGTGTGTAAGGAAAGGGGACTGGAAATTGACCAAGTACGAGGTGGACAAGACCGGGGTACAGCACACCCAGCTCTTTAACCTGAAGGACAACCCGCATGAATTCATGAAGGAACATCATGATTCGACAGTAAAGGCCCTGACTGGAGCCAAACCCAAGCCCGAACAGATCAATCTAGCCTCCCATCCTAAATATGCGGCCAAGTTAAAGGAAATGGAGGCCGTGCTTCTGACCGAGATGAGGCGCCACGATGATCCTTACCGTTTCTGGGATCAGCCCGATGATGGTTTGCCTGTCCCCATCGTTCGGGAAAGAAACAAGCCAAAGAACCCCAAGAAAAATAAGTGAAATTGAAGTGAGGATCCTCTGAACTTCTCTGAATCAGGATGGTGGGGTAGGGTTCTCTCAGCAATGAAAACATTAGTACTACTATCAATCGTTCTGTTCACAGGTTGTATTGGAACAAGCAATGAGCGCCCCAATCCGGGCACGGCAGAAGATCCGAATAGCATCTACCATCGGCTTGGCGGGCAACCAGCCATCGAT
>JAPKEI010000284.1 GCA_028872685.1 Verrucomicrobiota bacterium
GCGAGCGGCAGCACGCTATTGATGCGGCGGCAGTATTTATCCCACGCGGTGTCGCCTTCGGGTTGTAGAACGATGCCTTGCCAGTCCCAGTTGTCGAGATCGGTGGAGATGGCGAGGGCGGTGGCGCTTTTGCATTCGCCGGTGTTGAAAATGTCCAGTGACTCGTGCGAGCTATCGTTGGTGCTGGCGGTGTTGATGGCGACGCTAAGGAATAAATGATACGTGCCGTTCACATCGATCAACCACGGATCCTTCACGCCTTCCAGGTCAAAGTCTGTGGCGGTGAAAAGGCGTTGGGTATTTGCAGGATCGAGGGATTCCACGGAATCAGCTTTGTTGATCGTAGTGCACCAACGGCCATCCTCAGGAGCAACATAGCTGGTGAAATAACGCCACCGGCCGTCGAGGCCGCGCTTGAGGGTGCTCTTTTCAATGGAGGCAGAATTGTAAGCGCTCTTTTGCACGGCCCACACATCCTTAAATTTTTTGAAGTCAGTGGTCTTGGCAATGCGCGATTCGCCACCGCGATCGGGCTCCACGCCGCGTGGGCGGCGGATGCGGTAGCACACATAGGCGGCTTGATCGGTTTCGTCCCAAGTCCAGCCGGGGGCGCCGGACCAATAGCCTTGTTCGTTGCCAACGGGTTCGCGGACAAGAGTGCCGCTCAAAAGCTCTTCGGTGATGGGATGAGTGCTCATTTATTTGATGGTGATGATTTGTTTCTTACGAATGGACTCCTCGGCGGCGATGGCCAACAACGATCCGTCGAGGGTATTGGCCACGGAGGTCAACGGTGATTCGCCTTTTTGGATGGCGCGAATGAATGCGGGATGCATTTCGGCAAACCCCAAATGTCCGCCCCAGCCGATGCCGCGTTTGGCTTTTACGGAAATGACGCGTGGCTTGTCTCGGCCTTTTTTCCAGTGCAGAATTTTCAGGTTATCTAGGTCGGTTTGGAGTACGCCGGCGTCGCCCACGATGCCCATCTCAAGCGTTTCCTTGGGCGGCTCGTGCGCGAAGAGGCTGAGGTGCAGCGTGCCTTTCGCGCCGTTGTCGTATTCCCAGCTGACAGTCGCGTGGTCGTGCGCCTGATTGGGGCCGGTGATGACTCGGTTGACGGCGTTACTGCCAAAGGCGCTGACGAGTTTGGGGCGTGCGCCGAGCCACCAATTCATCAAATCAAAATGATGGCAATTTTTATCTACGAGACAACCGCCGCTTTTGCGCCGGTCTTGAATCCAATCGCGGCTTTTGGGTTGAAATGGCCCACGGAATTCTTTGCACCAAGTCATATGCGGCGTGCCCACTGCACCGGCGTCGACCAGTGTTTTTATCTTTGCAAAATAGGGAGAGTAGCGCAGCTCGTGGCCAATCATCAGTACCCGATCGCTGCGTTTGGTGGCACGAAGGAGCTTGCGGCATTCGGAAGGCGTGATGCCAACGGGTTTCTCCAGGAAAATATGTTTACCCGCCTTGAGCGCCGCCAACGCAAGCGGCACGTGCGTAAAGTTAGGCGAGGAAATCACTATCGCATCGAGGTCACTTTGGATGAGGTCTTCTTCTTTTTTGAACAGCGTCATATTTGGCGCGACCTCCATTGCCCGCCGGATGCGTCCGGCATCGCGGGCGCACAGCGCAACGGCTTCTGCCTGTTTGCCGCAGTCCTTGTGGAATAGTTGCAAATGACTGAAGCCCATCGAGCCCACGCCGATGAAGCCCATGCGAATTTTTCGCGCCATAACGGCGGTGACTTTGCCTGACACAATGGTCAATGAGCAAGCTCGCATCGCGGAAGGATGCGTTTCCGCGCGTTACTGTCGCTTGACGCCGCACGCTTAAATGCGTTTCCTTCGCGGATGCCTTTTGTGACGCATTTGGAGTGTGCTGATTGTGGCACGGAATACCCTGCTGGTGAGGTGCACGGGCTGTGCACGCGCTGTCAGCGGCCGCTTTGGGTACGATATGACTTGGATCTGGTAAAAAAGGAGTTCCCAAAGAAAGCGCTGTTCGGTCGCCCTCCGACACTTTGGCGTTATTTAGAATTACTGCCGATGGATGATCCGGCGAGCATCGTTTCGCTCACCGAAACGATCACTCCCATTCTTCCTGCTAAACGATTGGGCGCGGAGTTTGGTTTGGAAGATCTACTCATCAAAGATGAAAGCCGTCTGCCGACTGGAAGTTTCAAGGCGCGTGGGATGGCGATGGCGGTGACGATGGCCAATGAGCTGGGCATCAAACGGCTGGCGGTTCCCACTGCGGGCAATGCAGGTGGCGCGTTGGCGGCTTATGCGGCGCGGGCAGGGATGGAATGTTTTGTTTTTATGCCGGATGACACGCCGGTGATCAACCAAAAGGAATGTCTGCTGCACGGAGCTAAAGTGTTTGCGGTGAACGGACTGATCGACGACTGCGGGCGGCTTGTGCGCGAAGGAGCTAAGGCGATGGGTTGGTTCGATGTATCGACGTTGAAAGAGCCGTATCGCATCGAGGGCAAAAAAACGATGGGACTGGAGTTGGCCGAGCAGTTTGAGTGGGAATTGCCGGATTGGATTTTGTATCCCACCGGCGGCGGCACGGGCCTGATCGGAATGTGGAAGGCATTTTCGGAAATGGAGGCGTTGGGATGGTTGAAAAGCGGCAAGCGGCCGAAGATGGTCGCCTGCCAAAGTGATGGCTGCGCGCCGATTGTGAAGGCATTCGAAAGCGGCGCGCGTCATGCCAAGCGCGTGGGCAATGCTGCCACGATTGCCAGTGGGTTGCGAGTGCCGCAGGCGGTGGGAGATTTTATGATTCTCGATGCGGTCCGAGAGAGTGGCGGCGTGGCAATGAGCGCGCCGGAGGAGGATATTCCGCGGTGGATGCAGTTGGCCAATTCCAAGGAGGGAATTGCGGTATGCCCGGAAACGGCGGTTTGCCTCGGGGTGTTGGATCAGTTGATGAAACAGGGAAAGGTGAGATCAAAGGACCGCGTGCTGGTTTTCAACACCGGCGCAGCACAGAAATATCCTGAGTGTGTGACTGCGGAGGTGCCGCGGATTGATTTGAGTGAGCCGGTGGATTGGGGAGAGATGGGGTAGGGCGGTTTCTCCGGAATGGCCTTGGTGCGCTCAGAGAGCACACCCTGCTTATTCCTCCCGAGGCTTTAACTGCGGGAAAAGAATCACATCGCGGATGCTCTCTTGCCCGAGGAGCATAATGCAGAGGCGATCGATCCCGATACCGATTCCACCGGCGGGGGGCATTCCGTGTTCGAGGGCGGTCAGAAAATCTTCGTCGAGCTTTTGCTGTTCTCCGCCGGCTTGTTGTTGGAGGCGTTCGCGTTGTTCGATGGGATCATTTTGCTCGGTGTACGCGGGGGCGATTTCCTGTCCGTTAATACAGCACTCGAAAACCTCCACGCAATCGGGCTCATCAGGGGAGAGCTTGGCGAGGGGCACGAGTTCTTTGGGGAGGTGCGTCACGAAGGTCGGCTGGATGAGGGTGGGTTCGACAAGTTTTTCAAAGATCGCGTTAGTGACTTCGAAGTCCTGTTCGTTGGGGTCGGTTTCAACTTTCAACTCATCGGCGGCACGGGCGCGGCGTTGATCGGGTGTGAGGTCGAACCAATCATCACCGGCTTTTTCACGAATCAAATCCTTGTACTTTGCGCGTCGCCAATCGGGCGTGAGATCGATGGTTTGTGTGACGTTGCCTTCCTCG
>JAPKEI010000013.1 GCA_028872685.1 Verrucomicrobiota bacterium
CACGTGGCTTCGCTCAATTCGGCCATCGACACGCCCTTCACTTCCGCCACGCGCTCGGCAGTGTGGCGCGTGTACGCGGGCTCGCAGCGTTTGCCACGGAATGGCATGGGTGCCAGAAACGGACTGTCGGTTTCCACCATCAATTTATCGAGCGGCGTGGCTTCCACGGTATCGCGCACTTCCTGCGCGTTTTTGAAAGTCACAATGCCGGTGAAGCTCACCAGCGAACCGAGATCAATAATCCGCTGCATACTCGCCGCGTCGTCCACAAAACAGTGGAACTGCCCACGCACGCGATCAGCGTATTCCTCAAAAATTTCCAACGTCGGCTCCAGCGCGGCGCGTTGGTGAATCACGACGTTGAGTTTCAACTCAGCAGCCAACTCGAGTTGTTGGCGAAATATTGTCACTTGGCGATCTTTCCAAATCAAATCGTCCGCCTCGCTGCCACCATTGCCGCTGGGAAGCCGAAAGTGGTCGATGCCCGTCTCGCCAATAGCCACCACTTTGGGATGCGAACACAGTTCGCGCAAAGCCGGCCGCACATCGTCAGGTGCAGGCGCGAGATCGTTGGGATGCCAGCCCACTACGGCGTATACCGCAGCATACGCCTCGGCGAGGGCAACCGCTCGTTGGCTACTTTCGAGGTCGGTTCCGATCGTGATGATGCGTGTGATGCCCACCGCCGCTGCACGCTCGAGTAGCCCGGGAATGTCTTTCGCAAAATCTGGAAATGTCAAATGCGCGTGGGTGTCGTAAAAAGTTTCCATGTTGGCGATGGCGGGCGCATTGTGACGGGGAAGTCCGCGCGCGGCAATCCCGCGCTTTTGCGCGCAACCTGACCTTTACAAACCCCCAAAAAGGGTGCATATTTACTTGTGAAGAGCACAACAACTCGGATGTTTTTTTTCAACATTTCCCAATTTAACCGCATCGCTCTGCTGGCGATTGTGCTGGGCATAGCTTCCGAATCCTCAGCACTGGAATTAACGCGGGAAATGTTTCAAGGACGCGACTTTAAAGCCTCCAAAGGCCATGCGCAATTTGCGGTTCACGAATTTAAACTCGATGCACCCATGGTGAATGCATTGAACTTCGGCATCTCCAAACTCATCAAGGCGCATGAAACGGTTTTTTCCCCGCGGAAAGTCGGTCGGAATTTTAATGTGCGCTTTCGCATCTTTGAAAAATTTGAGGATTACCAAGCCTATTCTCGCCTTCGCTATAAGAAAACGGTAGAAAAAAGCATCCTAGGCTATTTTAGCCCCGGCGCCCGGGAGATTGTCACTTGGAAACAACAACCGCACCTCAAATGGAGACTGGTCCCCACATTGTTACACGAAAGCTGCCACGCAATCATGGACGAGATGTACGGCCAATTGCCGTTCTGGATGATCGAAGGCAGCGCTGATTGGTTTGGCGAAGCACCCGCGTGGCTGCTCAAAAGTAATGGCCTGCGCAATGACCAACATATGCGCTGGATTCGCCTCGATGAAATGCGCCGCAAAGGTCAGCTACCGAGGTTGCTGCCTTATCTGCTCACCAAGGAATACGAGGATTGGAATGAAATGTTTAAGGGCAACATCGGGCAGGGATATGATGTGGGCTGGTCGGTTTTTGATTTTTTCATCAAGGCCGATCCGAAAGGACAGGCGATGCGCTTTTTGGGCGGAGTAATCAACGATCCAAAAGTGCAACGCGCCCGTGGACGCAATGGCCAAATGGAACTGGAATTTGCCCGGGCCATTGACCGGCTCTGGCAGGGCGGCATTAATTTACTGGAAAAAGGCTGGCACACATGGATTTCCATGCGAGCGGTCGAATCACGGAAAGCCCTGCAAAAATTTCAGCAGGATCAGCGCTCGAAACAGCGGAAACGCTGATTTATGGCATCGGATTCAGGTTGCTTTCCGCCAGAATCCTCGGTATTTTCCCGCCACCCGAACACTCCACTCGAGGATTCTTATGGCGAAACCTATCTACCACTCCAGTATCGAAGGCGCGCAGCACGGCTCTAAAGGACTTGAAGGCTTTCTAGCCTTTTCCAAGGAAGCCGGAGCAGCCGGTGCCCAGCCCAGCAACTACATGGTCGAGTCCAAGACCGGCAAATTCACCCGGCCGCATCTCATCCGGCAGGCGTTTGAAAAACACGAGCTGAAGCTCGACGGAATCTCCGGCCATTGCATGTTCTGGGTACACACAAGTGCCTGGACCGGCACTAAAGGAATGCGACCGTTCCTCCCGCCCGATGTCGCCAAGCTGGCCAAAGGGAAAATCGAGGAGTGGGCCGAGGACTATCTGCTGCGCTTGCTCGATCTGGCGGCGGCATTGGACATCAAAATCCTACCAATGTTCTGGGGTGCTTCGCACGGATGGGAAATGGCCACGGGCTACCCATGGGGATTCTGGGCCGGTGGCGATTTCGATTTGGTCAAGGAAGGCGAAGAACGTTTCGTCAAAAAAACCGCCAAGATTCGCGCACATGCCAACAGCCTCGGCATTTATCTCGCACACGAAATCCATCCCGGCACTGCCGCCATGTGTGCGGAGGAGTTTGGCCGGCTCGTGGAAATCTGCGATGGCGACAAGTGCCTCACCGTCAATGCCGATCCCTCTCATTGTTGGGAAGGCGAAGATTGGGAAACTCGCTTCACTCATCCCGCCGTGCGCGACCGAGTGTACGCCTGCCATGTGAAAAATTTTGTGGTCCGCCCAGGCGTGCCCTTGCGCAAGATGGAAGGCAACTGGCGCAACCGAGCGATGCAATTCACAGATCTTGGCAGCGGCGACCTCAACATGGTACGCTACGCCGAGATGCTCATCAACATCGGCTACCCCGCCCGCTACAACAGAATAATGGGCACCGAAACTGCCCCACTCATTGCCGAGACCGAGAGCAACTACCGTGATCCAGACGCCACCGCCATTGAAGGCATCCAATACGTCCGCGACCACCTTTGTTTCCCGGTCGCTGAAGGCTCGTTTGAGGATGAGATGGGAGCGTAGAAAACAAGCTGATTACGCTTTTGGAAAACGGCCGCCCTTGGCGGCCGTTTTTTATGATCAATGACTCTTCACCAATAATCCATCCCATGCCAATTCTACCCCTTCCGGCAGTTTGGCATCATCCACATCGTGATCATAAAAATGCGCAAGATGCGTTAAGTAAGTTTGTCGGGCACCGATCTGTTCAGCAGCAGCGATGGCTTCATCTGTTGTCATATGCGTCCAGTGCGGTTGTGGTCGAAGGGCGTCCAGCACAGCCACTTCCGTGCCGCGCACGGTTTCCACCACGGCATCGGGAACCGATTTGGCGTCGGTCAGATACGCCAGTTTCTTTTGACCGGATTGTTCAAACAAAAACCCCGTGGACCCCATATCACCATGCGGTAAATCTACTGGTGTGACGCGCAAATCGCCCAACTCGAACGGGCCATCGATGATATTTTGCTCTGGCTTGAAATACCCCTTCTTCATTTCGCCATCATGAAATGAATGCGCATGCACGCGGCGCAAGTGGCCCATCGTCGTCGCACTCGCATAAACCGGCAGCGGCCCATCTTTAATATCACAGAACCGCCGACAATCATCCATGCCCATAATGTGATCCGTGTGTGCATGCGTCACCAACACCGCATCGAGCGCGCAAATGTTTTCTCGCAAACATTGCGTGCGAAAGTCCGGTGTCGTGT
This sequence comes from Verrucomicrobiota bacterium, assembly GCA_028872685.1. Lineage (GTDB taxonomy): Bacteria > Verrucomicrobiota > Verrucomicrobiia > Limisphaerales > UBA1100 > JACNJL01. The sequence goes on from JAPKEI010000013.1 coordinate 3,693, forward strand.
CCACCACTAACCGCACCTCATCCGTCACCACATAAATCGAACATCGTAGCCGATGATTCTTCGGGTTGGCCAAAAACTCTGGTGGATATTCCTTCCCAATCACCGGCACTCCCTGCGAAGTACCCGTCCCCAAAAATGTAAACTCAAACGCCATACAGCCCGCAGGGATGCCCGAATGCGGCGGTGAACACAATTTTATTTTCCCGCGCGGCCTTTTCGGCACAATGCCCGCGCATGTTGAGCACGTTGCGGATTCGAAATCTTGCTTTGGTCACCGACCTTACTTTGGAGTTGGGGGCCGGTTACAATGCCATTAGCGGCGAGACGGGCGCGGGCAAGTCCATTCTCATTGGCGCGCTGAATCTTGTGTTGGGCGAACGCGCCGACCGCACGCTCATTCGCGCCGAGGCCGACCAATGCACCGTGGAGGCCACGTTCGATGTGGCGAAGCTGAACGCGCCATTGTCAGATTTTCTGGAAACGCATGGGCTGGAGCCGTGCGAGGAAAATCAACTCCTACTCAAGCGCACCTTCACCGGTGCGGGCAGTAACCGCCAGTTCGTCAACGGCTCGGCCACTACGCTCGCAGTCCTCAAGCAAATCGGCGAATGGCTCGTGGATATGCACGGCCCGCACGACCACCAATCACTACTACATCCCGCACGGCAGCTGGATATTCTCGATGCCTTCGGTGGCTTGCAAAAACCGCGCGCGGATTTCGCCGCACTCATGCGACGGCGCACGGAAATCGAAAACGCCAAGAGCGATCTCGTGGTCGATGAAGCCACGTACGCGCAGCAACTCGATTTGTTAAGATTTCAAGTGAAGGAAATTTCCGATGCCGCCCTCAACCCCGCCGAGGAGGAAAATCTCGACGCCAACTATCAACGCGCCAGCAACAGCGCGCGGTTACTCGAACTATGCCAAAGCGCGCGGCAACTCGTCAGTGAAACGGATGGCTCGCTACTCGACCATTCCGGCAATCTCGGTCGTGTACTCGCCGATTTGCAACAATTCGATGAATCCGCCGCCGCGCTCGTGGAACTGCACGAACACGCACGCGCAAACTTACAGGAACTGCAAAACGAACTCACTGCCTACGCCGACCGCGTGGATATCGACCCCGCCCAACTCCACGCACTGGAGGAGCGCGTCAACCTCACCCAATCCCTTAAGCGAAAATACGGCGGCAGCATCGAAGCCGTGCTTGAGTTCGGCGCAGAGGTCACCAAAAAACTCGCCGTGCTCGAAAGCCGTGATGAAGAATTAGCTCGCCTCAACGCCGAGCTGGAAAAACTGGAAACTGAACTTTTAGCCGCTGGCAAAAAGCTTTCCGCCCAGCGCAAAAAACTCATTCCCAAACTCACCCAAGCCGTCACCATCCATTTGAACGACCTCGGCTTCGCCCAGAGCCAGCTCGACGTCGCCCTCACCACCACGACCGCCGCCGCCGAGGCCAAGGCCACGGGGCTGGACATGGTCGAGTTCCAATTCGCCCCCAATCCCGGCGAACCCGCACGACCCTTGCGCGCCATTGCCTCTTCCGGCGAACTCGCCCGCGTGATGCTTGCACTCAAGACCGTACTCGCCGCCGAAGATTCCATCCCCGTTTTGATTTTCGACGAAGTCGATGCCAACATCGGCGGCGAAACAGCCCACGCCGTCGGCGAGCGAATGCGCCAAATTGCCGACCAACGGCAAGTGCTTTGCATCACCCACCTAGCCCCCGTCGCCGCCGTTGCTCAAACGCATTACGTCGTCAGCAAAGCCGTCATCGACGGCCGCACCGAATCCAACATCACCCCCCTCGACGTCCACGCCCGCGTCGAAGAACTCGCCCGAATGCTCGGTGGTCAGTCCACCGCCGCCCGCAAGCACGCAGAGGAGTTGCTGAAATAATTTTTGACCACTGAAACTTGACTCTGTGGTCAATTTAAACAATCCACGAAATCATAACATCTCACCTCGAAGACTTGATTGATTTTGAAAATGGATTATTCTTTTGGCATGAGCAGTTTTCGACTGGCGATGGGTTTGTGCTTGGCAACGGGCAGCGCGTGGGCAGCACCGGTGGAGTTTAACCGCGATGTGCGGGCGATTTTGTCGAAGAACTGTTTTGCATGTCACGGACAGGATGCAAAGCATCGAAAAGGAAAGCTGCGGATCGACACTGCCGAGGGTGCGTTCTCATCCAAAAATGGAGTAGCGGCGATTGTGGCGGGTAACGTTTCAGAGAGCGAATTATGGGCGCGGGTTAATTCGAAGGATCCGGATGAAATGATGCCGCCGCCGGAAACAAAAAAGTCACTCACCGCCGAAGAAAAACAAACTCTCAAACGCTGGATTGAGCAGGGCGCCAAGTACGAAAATCATTGGGCCTTTATCACGCCGAAGAAATCAAAAGTGCCTGCAGGCGGCGGAAATCCGATTGATGCGTTTTTGCAACGGCGATTGGCGAAGGAAGGCTTGAAGGCCGCGCCATTGGCGAAGCCGGAAACATTGGTGCGGCGGGTGTATCTTGATTTAACAGGACTACCGCCAACGCCAAAAGAGGTGGATGCCTTTATAGCGAACAAATCACCGAAGGCACTGGAGAAGCTCATCGATAATTTGATGCAGCGCCAAACTTATGGCGAACACATGGCGCGGTACTGGTTAGACCTCGCGCGCTACGCGGACACGCACGGACTACACTTGGATAACGAACGTTCGATGTGGCCATATCGCGATTGGGTGGTGCGGGCGTTTAATCAAAATCTGTCTTTCGATAAATTCACGCGCTGGCAATTGGCTGGTGATTTGTTGCCCAAGCCCACGCTCGATCAACAGATCGCCTCCGGATTCAATCGTTGTAACGTGACCACCGGCGAAGGCGGCAGCATTACGGCAGAATGGATTTACCGCAACGCAGTTGATCGCACATCGACGGCAGTGGAGGTTTGGATGGGTATGACGGCCGGTTGTGCGGTATGTCATGACCATAAGTTTGACCCGATTTCTACCAAGGAATTTTATTCGATGTATTCGTTCTTCCATAGCGCGGCGGATCCGGCACTGGACGGCAACAAGCTCGACACACCACCCATCTTACGGGTGCCGCAGCCAGGCAGTGCGGAAAAGCTGGCAGCGTTGGATGCGAAGATTAAAACTATCAAGCAACGCATCGCCAGTGCGGTGATGAAAATCAAATACACGGATCCCGCTTCGCAAACGCCTTTGCCAAAAGTCATTACAAAAGAAACAATTTGGATTGAAGATGCCGTGCCACCGAAAGGGGCTGCACAGGGCAACACGCCATGGAAGTTTGTCAGCAAGCCGGATCCGGTGTTTAGCGGCAAGAAAGCGAGCGTGCGTGAGGCGAAGGGGTTGAGTCAGCATTTCTTCACAGGCGCGAATCCGCCGTTGTCCATCGAATCGGGTACGAAACTTTTTGCCCACGTGTACCTCGACACTTTGAATCCGCCCAAGCAAATCATGCTGCAGTTCTACGACGGCACGTGGGAACATCGCGCGTATTGGGGCGGTGATAAGATTCCATGGGGAAATAATGACAGCGTGAGCCGGAAGCGGCTGGGCGATTTACCGGAGACCGGCAAGTGGATACGGCTGGAAGTGGATGCTACGCAAGTGGGTCTGAAGCCGGGAACGAAACTTAATGGCTGGGCGTTCACGCAATTCGACGGGAAAGTTTACTGGGACAAGGCCGGCGTGTCGTCCACCACCCATCCCGCCAAGGATCCCGCGTTTTCATGGGCGGCATGGAAAGCGCAGACTGAGGGCTCGCGAAACAAGGATCTGACCGAGGCACTGCGCAAACGGTTTAAGGGCAAAGCACCAGACAAATGGACCGCAGCGGAAGAAACTGAATTGCGACAACATTGGTTGGCGCGTGTGTACGCGGGAGCACAAAAGGAACTAGGAGCAATTAAAAGCGAACAGGCCGATCTGGAAAAACAACAGTCGGATATCCGCAAAAACACTGCGGTCACTTTCGTGATGGCGGATCTGCCCAAGCCGCGTCAGAGCTTTGTGATGCTTCGTGGCCAGTACGATCGGCCGGGAGAAAAAGTAAGTCGCAATGTGCCGGCGTTTTTGCCGCCGCTGCCGGCTAAGCCGAAGGAGCGTGATTACAATCGTCTCGATTTCGCCAATTGGCTGGTGGACGGCAAGCACCCGCTCACCGCGCGCGTGGCGGTCAACCGCATTTGGCAACAATTCTTCGGCGTGGGCCTCGTGAAAACCAGCGCGGACTTCGGCACACAGGGCGAGTTGCCGATGCATCCCGAACTGCTTGACTGGCTGGCGGTGCAGTTTGTGGAGGACGGCTGGGACGTACAGCAACTCGTGAAGCGCATCCTCACCAGCCACACCTACCGGCAAAGTTCGCGCGCCACTCCGGCGGCGTTAAAGCGCGATCCGGAAAACCGACTGCTCGCCCACGCGCCTCGTTTCCGGCTGGATGCCGAGGTCCTTCGCGATCAGGCACTCAGTCTCAGCGGGTTGCTTGTGCTCACGCTCGGCGGGCGCGGCGTGCGACCGTATCAGCCGCCCAACATTTGGGAGCCGGTCGGGTTTGCCTCCAGCAACACCCGCAACTACAAACAGGGCAAGGGTGACGATCTTTACCGCCGCAGCATTTACACATTCTTAAAACGCACCGCGCCGGCCCCGTTCATGACCAGTTTTGATGCGCCCAGCCGCGAGCAAAGCTGCACCGTGCGCGGCCGCAGCAACACGCCCATGCAGGCGCTACAGCTCATGAACGACGTGCAACACGTCGAGGCTGCGCGCAATCTGGCCCAGCGGATTCTCAATGCCGCTAACACGGATGACAACGCGCGCATCCGATGGGCATGGCGGGCGGTGACCTCGCGCCAGCCGGATGCGACTGAGGCTCAAATTATTGCGAATGTGCTTGCGAGCCACCGCTCCCGTTTTGAAAAGGATACCGAGGCCGCAAAGAAACTCACCGCATTCGGCGAAAGCAAAGCTGATTTGAAACTCAAGCCCGTTGAGCTCGCGGCATGGACGCTCGTGGCCAATCTGCTGCTGAATCTCGACGAAGTGGTAAACAAAAACTGATCCATGAATCCCGCGCACGAATATCATCAATTACAAAACCGACGGCAATTCTTCCAAGGCGCCGGCCTGAAGATGGGCGGCATTGCGCTGGCCCAGCTCCTTGGCCAACGGGCCTTGGCTGCCCCCGCGACGACGACCGGTGAGATGCATCCCGCCCTGCCCGGGCTGCCACACTTCGCGCCCAAGGCGAAGAACCTCATTTACCTGCACATGAACGGCGCGCCTTCGCAGATTGATCTCTTCGATCACAAGCCCCGGCTCACAGATTTTTTCGACAAGGAACTACCCGACTCCATCCGGAACGGCCAACGCATCACCACGATGACCAGTGGCCAAAAACGATTCCCCGTGGCACCGAGCAAATTTGCTTTTGAACGCTGCGGCAAATCGGGCGTTGAGATGAGCGAGCTGGTGCCGCACATGAAAGGTATCGCCGACGACATCACGATGATTCGATCAGTGCACACCGATGCGATCAATCACGATCCGGCGTGCACCTTTGTGATGACTGGCAGCGAAGTGCCCGGCAAACCCAGCCTTGGCTCGTGGCTCAGCTACGGTCTCGGCAGCGAAAGCCAAAACCTACCGGCCTTTGCGGTGCTCACCCCCACCGTCAGAAAACCGAGCCAAGCACTGTTCACGCGCATGTGGACCAGTGGATTTTTGCCGTCCAAATTCGACGGCGTAAAACTGCGCAGTAGCGGGGATCCGGTCTTGTACGTGAAAAACCCTCCCGGCGTGGTACCCGGCGACCGGCGCGCCATGCTCAACGCACTCGGCAAGTTAAACCAAAAAACCTTTGAGCGATTCGGCGATCCGGAAACGCAAACACGCATTGCCCAGTACGAGATGGCTTTCCGCATGCAGACCAGCGTGCCCGAACTCACCGACCTCGGAAAAGAAAGCAAAGCCACCCTCGAGATGTACGGCCCCAACGCGCAAAAGCCCGGCACCTTCGCGCATTCGGCCCTCCTCACCCGGCGGCTCATAGAGCGCGGTGTGCGAACCGTGCAAATTCTCCATCGCGGCTGGGATCAACACGGCTCGTTGCCCGCGGACATCAAAAACCAATGCATGGATGTCGATCAACCGACCACCGCACTCATCAAAGACCTCAAGCAACGCGGCATGCTCGATGACACGCTGGTGGTCTTCGGCGGCGAATTTGGCCGCACGGTTTATTGTCAGGGCAAACTCACTCGCGAGAACTACGGCCGCGACCATCACCCTCGCAATTTTTGCATGTGGATGGCCGGCGGCGGCATCCAGCCCGGCATCACCCATGGCGCCACCGATGATTTCAGCTACAACATCACCCGCGATCCCGTACACCTCAACGATCTCAACGCCACCATTCTGCACTGCATGGGCATCGACAACTCCCGCTTCACCTTTCCCTTTCAAGGCTTGGACCAACGCCTAACCGGAGTCGAGGAGGCGCATCCGGTGAGAGCCATTTTGGCTTAAAGCTCATCCTCGCTGTCGCCGAAGAATAGCTGATATGCGCGGTCGTAATCCGCTTCGGGCACCCAGACTTCCACGGGGCGACTGAACTCATCTTCACCATCGGGCATCGGCTCGATGATTTTTTCTTTGGCGGCTATGTCATGTTTTTCAAGCATCACGGCGAGCAGCTCGGCGTCATTAACGGGGCTCGTGTAAAATAATCGGTGTCCATCCATTGTGAAATTGCTGGACAAATCTTTATCCAACCGGCGTGATTGCGCCAATGAAATTCGGCATCTGCAATGAAATTTTTGAAGGGTGGACAATGGAGGACACCATGACGTATGCAGCCAAGACGGGCTACGACTGCCTTGAGATCGCGCCGTTTACGATTTCCAATTATGTGACCGATATCTCCGCTGCCGAGCGACAACGCGTGAAGGATCTCGCAGCCAAGATTGGCATTGAAATTTCCGGCATCCATTGGGTGCTCGTGAAGGCGGAGGGAATGCACATGACGCATACCGACGCGTCCATCCGAGAAAAGACAGCGCGGTACTTTGTGGAACTTGTGGATTGCTGCGCGGATTTCGGAGGTAAATCCATCATCGTCGGCTCGCCGTATCAGCGTAACTTGATGGACGGCGTGAGCTATGAGCAGGCGTGGGAATGGGCCACGGAAGTGTTTCGGCCGAGCGTGGAGCACGCAGCCGAACGCGAAGTGGTGATTAACTTCGAACCCCTTGCGCCCAGCGAAACGAATTTCGTAAACACCCACACCGAGGCCATTAAGTTCACCAAGCAATTCGCCAGCCCAAACTTCAAAATGATCCTCGACGTAAAAGCAATGTGCTCGATGGGTAAACCCATTCCGGAAATCATCCGCGAAAGTGCCAACGAATTCGCCTACTTCCACGCCAACGACGAAAACCTAAAAGGCCCCGGTTTCGGCGACGTGGATTACCAACCTATCGCCGACGCGCTCAAAGAAGTGAACTACACCGGCGTGGTGTCCGTGGAAGTCTTCAAATTCGAAGAAGGCCCGGAGGCTATTGCGACTCAGAGCTTGCGTTATCTTCAGGAGACGTTTGCTCCTTCGGCGTAGGCTCGGCAGGTGCCGGATCTTTTTTGCTAAATATGCCCAACGTGTTGAGCAGCACCAAGCTGATCACGATGGGGCAAATGTATTTGATGAAAAATGACCAAACTTGAGATGGAGCGATGCCCCCCACAAGTGGCTTTGAAAACCACGGACAACCTTCTTCAATTTCTTTCACCGCCGACTCAGGTTTCCAAACCCATCCGACGTATATGCTCAGCATCAACGAAATGACAATGAGCGCCAATGTTCCAAACACTTGATCCATGATGTCGAGAAAACCGGTTTTGCCAAATAACTGCAGCTCACTGAAAAATTCACTGCCTCCATTGGACATCGCAGAGGGGATCCCAATGAGAAAAGCCACGATGCCTACGATGATGGCGGATTTCTTGCGGGCGGAAGATTTTTTGTCCACGAAATACGATACCGGCACTTCCAGCATGGAAATCGAGGAGGTGAGCGCTGCAACAGAAAGCAGACAGAAAAAGATCGTGCCAAAGATCCAGCCTGCGGGCATTTGGGCAAAGACTTTCGGGAGCGTCACAAAAGTCAGGCCCGGGCCAGCGCCGGGATCCATTCCAAAGGCAAACACTGCCGGGAACACCATGAAGCCAGCGAGGATGGCCACCAGCGTGTCGGCCGACGCCACCCACAATCCGTTGGTCACGATATTCTGCGACTTCGGCATGTAGGAGCCGTAAGTAATCATCAGCCCCCAGCCCACGCTCAACGAGAAAAATGCCTGGCCCAGTGCCATCAACACTACCTTGCCATCAATTTTGCTGAAGTCTGGGCTCAGATAATATTTCAATCCTTTCTCCGCGCCATCCAAAGTAAGGCTTCGGGCGATGATGACCACCATCATCACAAACAACACTGGCATTAAGATTTTGGACCATTTTTCAATGCCCTTCTCTACGCCCGCACTGACAATCCAAATCGTCAACCCGATAAACACCGCAAATACTGGCAGCACGGACATTGCATTTGCCGTGTATTCCTTAAACACCAATGTTTGTTGCGTCACTTGGCCCCAGGCATAACTGATCGTCCAACCAGCAATGACGCCGTAGTAAGTAAGCACAAAAAAACACGCCATCAAGCACAACACCCCGGTTAATATAAACGGCAATCCTCCCCCGGTTTTTTTGAATGCGCCAATGGGGTTGCGACCACTGGCCCGACCAAGGGAAAGCTCCACGAGGAGCAAAGGCACGCCAATGAAGAAAACACACGCAAGATAAACGAGAACAAAGGCCGCGCCGCCGTTTTCTCCGGTCACATATGGAAAACGCCAGATGTTGCCGAGGCCGACTGCTGAGCCGGCGGCGGCCATGATGAAACCGAGCCTGGAGCCCCATTGCCCGCGATTTTCTTCTGAAGAATTTGGGTTGTTCATGCGAAACCTCCTTCGGGATAGTGCTGATTAATACGAGATTGGGAAGGGCAAGTTATTCGGATTTCCGTAGTTACAGATTTAGTTTCGTCCAGCGGGCGTTGTTTTTAGAGGACTTCACGACGGCTTCAATGAAGGCCATGCCGCGGATACCATCTTTGATTTTTGGGTAGTCCAGCGCGGGGTCATCCTTGGCGAGCTTGCGGCGGTCAAGCTTGGCGCGAATGTGGTTGGCGAAGTTTACGTAGATATTTGCAAAAGCTTCGAGGTAGCCTTCGGGGTGTGAGGGTGGGGTGCGAGAGGCGTTGGCGGCGGCGGGGCTGAGGTAACCATTGGCTGTGCGGTAAACTTGCATCGGCTGGTCGGGCCATTTGAGGAGCATACTATTGGGGTCGTTTTGGTGCCACTCGAGGCCTCCGCGTTCGCCGTAGACGCGGATGCTGAGATTATTTTCCTCGCCGACGGAAATCTGCGAGCTGTGCAGCACACCCTTTGCGCCACCACGAAATCGCAGCAGCACGTTGCCGTCGTCATCAAGTTTGCGACCACTGACGAAAGCGGTGAGGTCGGCGGCGAGTTCCTTGATTTTAAGACCGGTGATGTATTCGGCGAGGTTCTCCGCGTGTGTGCCGATGTCACCGATGCAACCGGCAGCACCGCTGCGCTTGGGGTCGGTGCGCCAGCCGGCTTGCTTTTGGCCGGTTAATTCTAGACGAGTGGCGAGCCAACCTTGGGGGTACTCGACGACGACTTTGCGAATTTTGCCGAGCTTACCGGTGGCGACCATATCGCGAGCTTGTTTCACGAGCGGATAGCCGGTGTAATTATGAGTGAGTCCATAGAGGCAGCGGGATTTTTTGACGAGTTTCTCGAGCGCCTTGGCTTCTTTGAGGTTGAAAGTAGCAGGTTTGTCGCTCAGAACGTGGAAGCCATTTTCCAGCGCCATTTTCGCGGGCGGGAAGTGCATGTGATTGGGCGTGACGATGGACACAAAATCCATGCGCTCATCCGCCGGCAGCGAGGCCTCCTTGGCAATCATCTCTTCAAACGTGCCGTAGCAGCGCTTGGCGGGCAGGAAAAAATCTTTGCCGCTGGCTTTGGATTTACGCGGGCTGGATGAGAACGCGCCGCAAACGAGCTCGATTTGGCCGTCCATGTTCGCGGCAATGCGGTGAACGGCGCCGATAAACGCACCGCGACCGCCGCCGACCATTCCGTAACGAATTTTTCTGCTCATAATTTTTTGGTGATTACAGTAAAAGAGATTGAAACCGGTTGCGCGGCCTTTATATTGTCCGCCCTTCGCCAAGTCAACGGCGTTTGACTATGCAGATTCAACTACTCAAATCGAAAATCCACCGCGCAGCGGTGACCGATGCTAACGTGAACTACGAGGGCAGCCTCACCATCGACCGCGAGTTGATGGATCGCGTGGCGATGCGGCCATTCGAGCGAGTGCTATGCGGCAACCTTGCCAACGGCGAACGTTTTGAGACTTACGCCATCGCTGGCGAGGCCGGCAGTGGCGCGATCATTCTCAACGGCGCCACGGCGCATCTCGGCAAAGCGGGCGATCGCCTCACGATTATGTCGTTCGCTAGCGTCGATGACGCTGAAGCGGCGGACTGGAAACCGAATGTGATTGTTCTTGGCGAAAAAAACGGTATCATCACTACCCGTTAGGCGTTTTAGCGCCACAACCTTAACCGAAAAGAAAGGCTTTCGCCATGCTCTTCACAGCGGGAGATATCGCTGCAAAACTGGGCGGTAAAGTGCTGGGCGACCACACGATGCCACTCACCGGATTTCAAGCCGCCGACCGCGCACGCGCCGGCGACCTCACCTTTGCCGAGAACCGCACCTTCTTTGAACGCGCCGAGCAAAGTGCCGCCAGTGCGATCATCATCGACAAAACTTTTACCTCCGAGCGCAAGGTGCTCATCCGCGTGCCCAGCGCGCGTATTGCCTTCGCGAAAGTAGTACCGCTCTTTTATCCTGAACCCGGCCCCCCCACGGGCATCCATCCTTCCGCCATTATTTCCGAAAAAGCCAAGGTGCATCCGGAAGCTTGCATCGGCGCGCACGTCATCATCGGCGACGGCGCGAAGATCGGCGCCCGCACGGTTTTGCACGGCAATAATTATGTGGATGAAAATTGCGTGATCGGCAAGGACTGCGCGATTTTTCATAACGTCTCGCTGTACCCGCGCACGGAACTGGGCGATCGCGTGCGGATTCACGCGGGCACCATCGTGGGCAGCGATGGCTTTGGCTATGTGCAGGAAGGCGGCAAGCATTTGAAGGTGCCGCAAATCGGCAACGTGGTGATTGACGACGATGTGGAGATTGGCGCGAATGTCACCATTGACCGTGGCGCGCTCGGCCCCACTCATATCGGCAAAGGAACCAAGATCGATAACCTCGTGCAAATCGCCCACAACGTGAGCACCGGCGAAAACTGCCTCGTGGTCGCCCAAGCCGGCATCGCGGGCAGCACCAAGCTGGGCGATTATTGCACGCTCGCCGGGCAAGTGGGTCTCGCGGGCCATTTGCGCATTGGCAATCACGTTACCATCGCGGCGCAGAGCGGTGTGATGCGCGATATCAATGACGGCGAGAAATGGTGGGGCATGCCCGCGCAGCCGGATAAGCAGATGAAACGCCAGTTATTGGCCCTGCAAAAACTGCCGGATTTGCTACGCCGCTACAATCGATTCGAAAAATTTGCCAAACCGCGCATCATGACACCCGAAGAATTGGCTGAATCCAAAGCCAAAGCTGAGGCCACCAAAGCCGCAAAAGCCGCAAAAGCCGCACAAGCTGCTCAATTGGAAGCTGAAAAAAATACATAAAACCAACAGAAACCTGTTGACCCGCCGGTGTTTTCTGGTATTTTCCTCGCCCCTTCGAACACAGGAATGAAGACTTTTTTGCCAAAAATAGATATGCAAACGCGCGCGTGGCACGTGGTGGATGCCGATGGGCTGGTGCTTGGGCGCCTCGCCGAGAGGATCGCCAATGTCCTGCGCGGCCGCGATAAACCCACTTACACGCCACACCTCGATGTCGGCGATTTTGTGGTCGTTATCAATGCCGAGAAAATTAAGGTGACCGGCAACAAAGAGGACGCCAAGGAATACCAGCGCTACAGCGGCTGGCGCGGCGGACTCAAGCGCATCCCCTTTGCCGATATGCGAGAGAAGCATCCCGAGCGCATTATTATGGCCGCCGTGAAAGGGATGTTGCCCCGCAATCGCCTCGGCTCCAAGCTGCTCACCAAATTGAAAGTGTTCAAGGGCACCGAACATCCGCACGGCGCGCAAAACCCTGAACCGATGACTTTGAATTAAGATGCCTGACGCTATCACTGGAGAATTCCTGGGCACCGGCCGTCGCAAAGCCGCGACCGCCCGCGTGCGAATTAAACCCGGCAACGGAAAAATCACCGTCAACCGCCGCACGTTTGAAAATTATTTCCCCGTCGAATCACACCGCCTCATCGTGGGCGAGCCATTCATTGCCACGGAGAATGTTGAAAAATTTGACGTGCGCGTAAACGTCCAAGGTGGTGGACAAGCCGGCCAAGCCGATGCCGTGCGCTTGGGCATCTCCCGCGCGCTACTGGAGTATGACGCCGAGCTGCGCCCTACCCTCAAAGCCGAAGGCTTGCTGCATCGTGACGCCCGCGTGCGTGAGCGTAAGAAACCCGGCCAGCCCGGCGCGCGCAAGAACTTCCAGTTCAGCAAACGCTAAACTCAAAAACGCTTTCGTAAACCCCGCTGGTTCGCTGGCGGGGTTTTTTGTTTTCAATTTTTGATTTCAATTGCTACGAAAACAATGCACAACACAATCGACATGAGCGTAGCTCAAAAAGTAAAAATCGCCATCGTAGGCGCCTCTGGATATTCTGGCGAAGAACTCGTGCGGCTGCTGCTCGGCCATCCGCACGCGGAACTCACCGCCGTCACCTCGCGCCAATACGCGGGACAAACATTGGCCGCAATCTTTCCACGCTTCGCCGGCAATGCCGTAGCCGACTCGCTGCAATTCACCGAGCCAAATGTGGAAGCGCTAGCGGAGGCTGCTGAGGTCGTCTTCCTCGCCCTGCCTCACGGTGTCGCGGCAGAGTTTGCCGAGCCGTTGCTCGCGGCAGGAGCGAAGGTCATCGATCTCTCCGCCGATTTCCGCCTCAACGACGCCAGCGTGTACGAAGAATTTTACGGCAACGCCCATCCTGCGCCCGCGCTTTTGGAGCAATCGGTTTACGGAATGCCCGAGCTACATCGCGATGCCATCCGCAACGCAAAACTCATCGCCTCGCCCGGCTGTTATCCCACCAGCATTTTACTGCCCACCGTGCCACTCTTGCGGACGGGCATCATCAAATCCACCGGCATCATCGCCAACAGCCTCAGCGGCGTCAGCGGCGCTGGCCGAAATCTGAGCGCGGGTTTCATGTACACCGAATGCAACGAAAGCGCGCGGCCCTACGGCATTCCCAAACACCGGCATCTTTCGGAAATCGAACAGGAACTTTCGCTCGCCGCCGACGCACAAGTAACAGTCCAGTTTTCCCCGCACCTCATCCCAATCAATCGCGGCATCCTTACCACCCTTTACCTCGCGCCCACGAAAAAATTTGAAACCGAAGCGGAAGAAACCGCGCTGGCCGAACAGATCACCGAATGCCTCGCTACCGCCTACGCCGACGAACCCTTCGTGCGCCTCCTGCCGCCTGACTCTTTGCCCGACACCAAAAACGTGGCCCACACCAACTACCTTGACCTCGCCTGGCGCCTCGACCGCCGCACAGGCCGCCTCATTATGACAAGCGCACTCGACAATCTAGTGAAGGGTGCCAGCGGCCAAGCCGTCCAAAGCCTCAATTTGCTCTGCAAATTCGATGAAACTACAGGGTTAAGCTAATAAAGATGAGCAAGATAAAACACATTTTCCAGCTCGGGGTGATTCTTGCCATGGGTTGTACCTTGACCCCGGAAACTACGAATCAACCCACGCCGCCGGTTGCAGAACAGGCTGATTACACTTTCGACCCTTCAGGCCCGCCCGCGGGACATTCCAGCCACGGCGCGGAGCTAAACAAAGGCCCGCGCCAAGCCGCGTATTTGATGGGCACCACCAGCAATGTGTCCTTCCCCATCACCACTGATTCGCCCGAGGCACAGAAATTTTTCAACCAAGGCGTGGGGCAGATTCACGGCTTTTGGTATCTTGAAGCTGAGCGTTCCTTCCGCCAAGTGCTCAAGCTCGATCCCGGCCATCCGATGGCGTACTGGGGTATCACCATGGCCAACTCGGGCAACCGCTCGCGCTCCAAGCCGCTTATTGCCAAATCCGTGGCAGGTAAATCCCGCGTAAGCGAACGAGAACGCCTGTGGATCGACTGTACATCAACGTATCTAAAAGAATCTGATTCTAAAAAACGAAAAACCGCACGTATCAAGGCTTTCCAAACAATCGCTGAAAAATACCCCGATAATCTTGAAGCACAGGCATTCTACACCCTCGCCCTTTACGGTGATGTGCGCGCCAAAAAAAATTATGAGGACATCGAGAAGCGTATCAGTGCCATCCTCGCCAAAAACCCGCAACATCCCTGCCATCATTACCGCATCCATCTCTGGGATTACAAAGACGCCAAGAGGGCCTTGCCTTCAGTTGGCCAATGCGGCCAATCCGCGCCGGGTATTGCTCACATGTGGCACATGCCTGGCCACATTCTCTCGCGCCTCAAACGCTATAACGACGCCGCATGGCATCAGGAAGCCA
>JAPKEI010000285.1 GCA_028872685.1 Verrucomicrobiota bacterium
TCAACAAGGCGGCGGCGGTCAACAAGGCGGCGGCGGTCAACAAGGCGGCGGCGGTGGAGTTGCGGTAGGGATGCAAGCTCAGGGTACCACTCGTAAATAAAGCCGGACACTTATTTTCAACCTGTGGGAGGCCTCGGCTTCTCGCAGGTTTTTTCTTATGTCGGTAAATGTATTTTTTATGCGAATGACTTTAGGTCTCTGCCTAGGATTGCTTTCTTGCGGTCAAGAGAAGAACCCACCCGAAGTTTTGCGTATGAATCCACCCAGTGAACAATCGGATTTGACTGATGTCGAAAAGGAGTTCTCCCGCCTCACCGCTTTGGCTGCCAAAGGCGACGCCAAAGCACAAACTAGTTTGGCGCACAAATATGCTTTGGGCAAGGGAGTGAAAAAGGATATGAACGAGGCGGTGCGGTGGTATCGCGTGGCGGGTAATCAAGGAGAACCCGAGGCACAGTTTAATCTGGGATACATGTATTATAATGGGGAAGGGGTGGAACGGGATTATACAAAGGCAGTAGAGTGGTTTCGAAAATCAGCGGCACAAGGAAATGCCGGAGCGCAGGGGAATCTCGGTTTGATGTACGACAACGGCGAAGGTGTTGCTGAGGATAATAAAGAGGCGTTGAGACTCTACCATTTGGGTGCAAAGAATGGCGACATGTATTCGCAGTTCAACCTCGGATGTATTTATGACAGCGGCGAGATGGTGCCTGAAGACAATGCCGCTGCCGTGAAGTGGTATCTCAAGGCCGCTACGGGGGGGCACGTTGATGTGCCCAATTATTTGGGGTTGATGTACGACTCCGGCGAGGGTGTGCCGGAGGATGATGTACGCGCGTATGCGTGGTGGCTCATCGGTATTGGTCGCGGTGATGATGCGCCACGCGCAAACATGGCACTCCTTGAGGAGAAACTGACCGCTGAGGAATTAACCGCCGCCCGGAAACTTTCAGATCAACTCCTAAAAGAAATGGAGCCCAAAAAACATTCGGAAGAAAAATAACGATGTGGCATGTGTGAACTAATCATCGGCCGCCATTTTTCAGCCACGCTACTAGTGCAAGTACTTCTGACCGCGTGAGCGTGTTCACTAATCCCGGCGGCATCAGGCTCACCGCCGAGTGTTCGTGAGACTTGATTTTTTCCTTGGGCACTTCGATGGTTTTGCTCGCTTCGAGTGGATTGGGCGCGAGCAAGAGGGAGCGAGCACGGTAATCCAACTGCGGCACAATCATTCCGGCCAGCACTTTGCCGTCCGTGAGTTTGAGCACGTGAGTTTGATAATTTTCCGCCACCACTTTTGAAGGATCAAGGATTGCTTCGAGAATATCGCGCGCGCCAAACCGGTTGCCCACTTGTGTGAGATCCGGTCCCACGGCAAATCCTTGAGTACCCAACCGATGGCATCGGCTGCACAAGGCTTGATTGAACAGTATTGTACCCTCCGAAAATTTTTCAGGCAATTTCAGTTTGCCTTCAAAGTCCTTCATCGTCCACGCCTTTACCAGTTTGCGCCTGCTTAAATCCGGCAATGGCGGCAGGTTGGGTTTGAATGCAATTTCATTTGCCAGCGCTTTTTTTTCAGCCTCGGGCAAATGGCTGACAGCATCCTTGTGGATTTTGTTGATGAATCCCGGCAAGCCGCGTCCACCAGAAAATTGCCGAGACGCCGCTAATTGCAGGAAATATTCCCGCCGCAATTCGCGTGTCCAGCCATTTTTAGTAATTCGCAACGCAAATAAATAAATCAGCTTGTCGCGTGGAGATTCTGATTCGTGAAGAAGCTTCATCGCGATGGGCGTAGCGCGGCCATCACCAAAACGTGCAAACAACAATGTGAGTTGGCGATTAAGTGCTGGTGATTTGGCGGGGAAAAACTTTTTTAAAGGCGCGATGTCTTTCAAGGTTTTAGCTTGAGTGGAAAACAGATTCACGATCTCAAGCAACTGAGGCTCAGTGAAAGTGGCCAGCGATGAGGAATGGAGCTTAGCCAATAAGAAGGGAGACTGGCCTTCGGCGGATTGCGCGGTTGCTAAGGCAATAAACGAATCGCGATCGCGCGCCATAAAATCAAACTGTTTCCGATGCTCCAAATTGATGCGTGCGGTGTAGCGGATCAGTGGATCCTCATGTGAAATATCCGGCGGAAAATCACCATCGAGCGTCGCAGCGCGTTGGCGTTTTATGCGCAACAAATGGGAATTCATCGTGCGCGCCTTTTGTTGCGTCGTCTGCGCGGTCGGTTGAGTTTGCGGCCCGGTGTAACGCACGCGGTACAGGGCACTTTGCGTGCCGCGGCCGCCGGTGATGAAATACATCGCGCCGTCGGGGCCAAAATCGAGGTCGGTAACATTGAGTGGTCGCCCGCGCAGAAACACTTCCGCCCGTCCGCGGTAGCCCGAACCGTTGGGTCCGAGATGCACGGCGAGGATGCGGCCATATGTCCAATCCAGAATGAAAAATGCTTTTTTGTAATCGGGGGGGAAATGGCTGCGCGTGCCGAACTTGACTCCGGTGGGGGAGGACTTCCCAATGTCGAGCACGGGTTGGGCGTTGTCCGGATGATCGGGAAAATACGGCGGCCAACTGCCGGTCACCGCGCGCCAGCCGAAATCCGCGCCGCGCGTGAGGTGTTTCACTTGCGTGGGTCGATACCACGGCGCGCCCATATCAAACTCCGCATCGGCATCAAACGTGAACGCTTCGCCGTCCGCATTAAAATGGATGCCGTACGGATTGCGCAGGCCGGCGCAAAATACTTCCGGCAGTTGCCCTTCCTTATCAAAGCGCAACACGTGGCCTTCGTTGGGGCGAAAGACTTTATGGTTGCGGCGGCGCGGCGAAGTGTAATCGGTGCCGTCCTTCGGCAACTCCACCGAGTCCCCCATGATCGCGTAAATTAAGCCATCCGGCCCCAGCGCCAGCCCGTTGCGTCCGTGGCCAACCCCGCCCGGCGTGGCGCGCAGCAGCTTTTCTTGGTCAAATTTTCCGTCGCCATTCGTGTCGCGCAGCCTGTAAATGCCCTTCGACACATTCGCGTTCACATACAGCCCGCCGTGCGCGTAGAGTAACCCACGATTTTCCTTTAACGTGTGATTGATCATTTCCATTTTTGAAATGGATTTTGTATTTTTGGAAAATGTGAATCGCCAAATGCCAGCGTCCTCTCGCCCAATGCTCAATCGTCCTTCGGGGTCGAATGCACAACTAATCCACGAGCCTTCGCCTTTGCCGGAATTTTTTAGCAACTCCACTTCAAAGCCTGACAATGTGAAGAAATCTGCCGGATCAGCACCGGCCTTGGCTGTTTTGGCTTCTTTCCATTGGTTGTAGTCGTCTGTTTCGGTGATGCGAATGCCTGGAGCCGTCCACCATTTTTCCAGCGCGAGATTTCCTGTACGCTTTAATTTTCCTGCGGAGGAAGTCCAGTTGAGGTCGGAAAAAATCGACTGTGGTTTGCCTTTCGCGCCAGCCAATCGCAGTTCGAGTGCGATCGCCGAGGGGCCATCAGAGGCGGTCGACTCGATGCGGAGTTTATTTTTGCCGGGCTTGAGTTTGCCGTTGAGGTCCAAGTCAATCAGCTTCCCAAATGCCGGTGACTCGGCGAGCCAACGGTCGTTGAGAAAAATCCGGACTGAAGCGAAGTCGCCCACCGCACGCAGTCGGGCGGACTGAGTGTTTTGGGGCATCT
>JAPKEI010000286.1 GCA_028872685.1 Verrucomicrobiota bacterium
CTTCGGCGGGTGCTTCGGCGGGTGCTTCGGCGGGTGCTTCGGCGGGTGCTTCGGCTTCGGCTTTCGCTTTTGCGGCGGCTTCTTCCTCGTCGGTCTTGGCAAGGCGTTCGGCGCGGGCTTCGACGATCACTTCCGTGGCGATGTCGAGAAAGAGTTTTACGGATCGAATGGCGTCGTCGTTGCCGGGGATGGGGTAATCTACAACCTCAGGATCGCAGTTGGTATCCACGATGGCGACGATTGGGATTTTCAATTTGCGGGCTTCGGCCACGGCGTTATGTTCGCGCTTGAGATCGATAATGAAAATGGCGTCCGGCAAGCCTTCCATATGGCGGATGCCGCCGAGGTTTTTGATGAGGCGCGCCTTTTGGCGGCGGAAGCGGGCTTGTTCCTGTTTGACGTAGCCGGTGATGCTGCCGTCCGCT
The DNA here is from genome assembly GCA_028872685.1 of Verrucomicrobiota bacterium. Lineage (GTDB taxonomy): Bacteria > Verrucomicrobiota > Verrucomicrobiia > Limisphaerales > UBA1100 > JACNJL01. The sequence continues at coordinate 426 of JAPKEI010000286.1, forward strand.
TCCATCGTCTCGATGTGGTTGAGCTTCTTGAGGGATTGCTTGACGGTTTTGAGATTGGTGAGCGTGCCGCCGAGCCAACGCTCGGTGATGCACGGCTGGCCGGTAGCTTCGGCAACGTCGCGGATGGCCGATTGTGCCTGTTTTTTGGTACCGACAAACAGCACCTTGCCGCCGCTGCGCACTTGGGTGGCCATAAAATCGCAGGCGACGTTGAGCAGTTCTAGTGTTTTATCGAGGTTGATGACGTGGATGCCGTTTTGCGCCCGGAAAATATAGGGCTTCATTCCGGGGTTCCAACGCCGTGTTTGGTGTCCGAAATGGACGCCCGCCTCGAATAATTCCTTGATGCCAATGCTAATCATACTTATTCCTTTGTTAAAGACCTTGTGGGCCATCCCGCGGAAACGGGATTTCGTTTAGTGTTATTGTGGCCGCCAACTTCACTCGAAGTCGGACGTTTCAGGCCATGGTTCTTCCGCGGGAAACCCACGGAAAAGGGCGGGGAAATTAGCAGATGCCCCAGCAAAGGCAATAGTTTTTTGAAGAAAAATTCAGTTATCGAAATAGCCGAATGCGAGTGTGTGATCCTCGCCGGCGGCGGAAGCACTCGAATGGGCTGCGCCAAGGCGCAGCTGCGGCTGGGTCGGCGCACGCTGTTGGGTCACGCCCGCGCGCTAGCGGTGGAGCTGGGCTTGCCCTGCCGAGTGCAATCCCAAGACGACACTCCCGGCCAAGGCCCGCTGGGCGGCGTGGTTGCGGCGTTGCGGCGGGCGCGGGCGCCCGGGGGGAAGATTTTGTTTCTCGGATGTGATATGCCGTTTCTGAGCGCGGAACTCACGCGGCGAGTTTTGGCAGTGGAAGCGGAGGCGGCATTTGCGTCGCTCAAAGGCATGGTGGGGTTTCCCTTCGTGCTGTTACCTGCTGTGTTGCCAAAGGTGGAGGCGCAACTGGCAACGGGCCAACGCTCGTTGCAACGGCTCGCCATACGGCTGCGGGCGCGACGCATTCGGGTGATTGCGGCCGAGGCATCGCAATTGCAAAACCTCAACACCCCCACCGAATTTGCCGCTGCCAAAAAACGGTTACGCTAATGTGCGGGCAGCACATAAACGCCTCAAAACCCAGTCGCGGCTTGCGTTGGGCAGCGGTTTTGATAAGGTTTTTCGTATGCCACGTTTTTTCCAAGTTGCACAGGTGTTATGCTGTGCCGCGATGTTGGCGCAAGCTGATAAATTGCACCTCAAAGGCGGCGCGGTGATTGAAGGCAAATTGCTGGCCGAGAAAGAGGAGGTGCTGGTGGTGGACATCGGGTACACGGTACTCACGCTTAATCGCGCCGAAGTGCAGCGCATCGAGCGCACCGGCGCGCCGGTTGCACAAACTGTGGCCAAGGCGAAGGGCCTCTACACCGTGGCCGCCAAGCCGCCGCCGTTGCGACCGGTGAAGCAGTTGGTGGAGGCGCTCGGGGTTTCGGTCGTTCAAGTGAAAACGCCGGGCGGATTGGGCTCGGGATTTATTATTCGCGAGGATGGCCATCTCATCACGAATTTCCACGTCATCGAAGGCGAGACGCGTATTTCGGTGGAGGTGTATCACCAACGCGATGGACAGCTCGAGCGCAAGACTTATCGCAAGGTGCGCATTGTGGCGATGAACAAGTTTGCCGATTTGGCGCTGCTGCACATCGGCGACAAGGACGCACCGACATTTCACCCCGTGCCGTTGGCCGCCGATCCCGCGCAACTGGAAGTGGGCGAACGCGTGTTCGCCATCGGCAGCCCGTTAGGCCTCGAGCGTACGGTCACCGAGGGCATCGTGAGCACGCGCAAACGCCAGATGGAAGGGGCGCTTTATCTTCAGACGTCCACGCCCATCAACCCCGGCAACAGTGGTGGGCCGCTCTTTAATCTGCGCGGCGAGGTGGTGGGCGTCACCAATATGAAAATCTCCAGCGGCGAAAATCTCGGCTTCGCCATTCCGGTCGATAGGGTGATGCATTTCCTCGAAAACCGCGATGCGTACGCCTATGACAATGATAACCCGAGCAATGCCTACCGCTATCTGCCGCCCCCGCGCAAGCCGCGCAAAACCCCCGCGGCACCGTAATTGTAACCTTTTTTATTAAAACAACGTAAACACAGACGACAATGAAAAACCGAATTCTGTTTGTACCCATCCTGATGTTGCTGGCCGTTTTTGGCCGTGCCGCTGCTCCTGAAACAATCCTGCCGCCCACCACCTTTGCCGTGGTCAGCGTGCCGGATATGAACGCCGCGCGTGCCGCGTGGAGCCGCACTCCAATGGTTCGTATGTGGAACGACAAAGAGATGGCCGCTTTTGCCGGCAAGCTCGAAAATGCATTCCGCGAGAAAGTACTCGCTGAAGTTGAGGAAAAAGCGAACTTCAAGTTCTCCGAATACTGGAACCTTGCGCAGGGTCAGGCCACGATGGGCCTCACGCTCATCCCCGGCGAGCAAAAGCCCGGAATGTATTTGTTAGTCGATGCCGGCAAAAAATCTAACGGGTTGACCGAAAAAATCGGTAAGCTCCGTGAAACGCTGGTAGAAAATGAAGTGCCTCACAAACGCCATCGCATTCGCGGCACGGATGCCATTTCCATCACGCCCCCCAACGATGAATTCGATGGCATGTCCGTTTACATTGGCCAAGCTGGTTCGTTGTTTATCGTGACCAACCACGAGCAACTGCACGAGCAGATCGTGGCGCTGCACCAGGGCGCAGGCGGCAAGTCGCTCGCCAAGGTTCCCGGCTTCGCCGCGCGCCATCGGGCTCAGTTTAAGAATGCCCTCGCTTACGGCTGGCTGGACTTCGCCGTTGTGGTGGAGAAAGGGCTCGAGGCTGCAGAAGCATTTGAAGACCCCGATGCGGAGCCCGCCTTTGGCGAACCCACCGTGGACGGCGTGATCACCGCGCTCGGCCTGAAAGGCTTGCGCTCCATCAGCTTTTCCGCTCATCAGGATAAGGACGGCGAATTGATTGATCTTTTCGTCGACGTTCCCGAAGCCGGTCGCCGCGGCTTACTCGCGCTCTTTGCGCCCGACGCTGAGGCCGCTGGGCCGCCGCTCTTCGTGGGTGCAAATGTCACCAGCTTCGCGCGTTTCCGCCGCAACGGCCAAACCGCGTGGAAAGTGTTCACCGGAATGCTCGCCGAGATTTCCCCCGCCGCCCCGATAGCGCTGGGCGCACTGGACGGGTTTGCTCAGCAGAACGATCCCAACTTCAGCTTCAAGGAGCAGATTAT
>JAPKEI010000287.1 GCA_028872685.1 Verrucomicrobiota bacterium
CAAAATAAGGACGTGCAGACAGTATTGGACACCGACACACTTCCCGCTGGCGGGCTGCATCCCTACGCCGCGCAGCTCGATGCGCTGGGGGGTGTGCTATGTGTGGGCGCCATCGCCGGCGCGCTCGGCACTGCCCGCGTGGGCACGGTGCTGGAACTATCCGCGCTACTCGAACGCTACCGCGTAACGATGCTCGAGCCAGTAGAATTGCACACCGTGGCCGCCGCCCATCGGCACGCCGCGCGCGGTGAAGTGCTTGAACTCATCGCGCTCGATGAAGCCCTCGCGGGCACGCACCCGAAGTGGCTGCAACTCGCGCCAGCCAGCCAACGCTTTGGCACCGACCACCTCAAACGCCTACAACCACTCCGCGATGAACGCGTGGTGCAACGCTTCCTCGATGCCGCCCGCGAAGGCCGCGCGCCGACCAATCATCCCGTGGTGTTTGGCCTCACGATGGCGGTGTTCTCCATCGCCCCGAGGCAAGGCTTGGCCGATTATGCGCATAGCGCGCTCGAAGCCGTGATGGCGACTGTCGCCGGAAAATTGAAGCTCACTCAAGCCGAGCGCAACGATCTCATCAACCGCTCCCAATCACGCCTGCCCGAAGCCATCGAACGGATGGTGGCGTAGCCTGGCGAAACTTATTGCAACTCTGCGTTAGAATAAACTTCCTGCACGTCGTCGTGGTCTTCCAGTAAATCCACAAGGCGATCCACCTTCCCTAAATCCGCTTCACTGGAAATTGGCGCGGTCATTTCCGGCAACGCCGTGATCTCCGCCGACTCCATCGCAATGCCCGCCGCCTCCACCGCTTTGTGCACCGTCTCAAAATCCGCCGGCGCAGTCAGAATTTCGTAACCCTCTTCCTCCGTCTTAAAATCTTCCGCGCCCGCTTCCATCGCCAGCTCCATCAGCGCATCCTCCTCCGCATTTGCGCGCGCGATCATAATCTGCCCTTTACGATGAAACAACCGGCTCACCGATCCCGCCGTCGCCAGCTTGCCGTCGTTGCGCGTGAGGATGGCGCGAAGATCCGCCGCCGTGCGATTGCGGTTATCCGTGGAAACTTCACATAAAATCGCCGCGCCGTGTGGCCCATAAACCTCATAAGTCAAATCCACAAAGGTGGTCGACTCCCCATCGCCCGTGCCGCGATTGATCGCCCGCTGGATATTATCCGCCGGCATATTCGCCCCGCGCGCCTTCAGCAACCCCAACCGCAGGCGCGGATTCATCGACGCATCGCCGCCGTGCAGCTTCGCGGCAATCGAGATTTCCCGCGCAATCTTTGCAAACACCTTGCTGCGCTTCGCATCCATGCGCGCCTTGGTGTGCTTAATATTCGCCCATTTACTGTGTCCGGCCATAATCGAAAAACTGAAAGCCGAGTGAACACGAAGGGAGAGGAAGGCTCAAGTTTCAATACCCAAAAACCAAATCATCCATTGGTGATTCAATGCCAAGTTTGACCCGCGCCCACCCACAGGCATCGTTGCCCGAACCATTCACTTCAAGCACGCCATCCTCATTTTCTCACTTTTGCTCACCGGCACGTTGAGTGCCGCCAATCCCAAAGCCCCCAGCGTGGAAGCGGATGGCAAGGCCACGGGCCTTTATTCGCACCACCGCGGCATCTACATCGGTCGGCGCGTGATTTCCGGCGGCAACAAGTTTTCGGGCCTTTGAGATTTGAAGAACCTGGGCCACGAATTTGGCAGTGGAAACAAGAATATGTTTCTCGTCTTGTCTGAATGAGGTTGCGTGATGGATGAGTTGATAGAGAACTACGTCACGTTTGAACTGCTTGAAGAATCTCTGTGCAAACCTACGGACATCACTTGTCCTGTTTGTCAGTCTTCTCTCTTGTTTGATCCAGTACAGGCCGGGCGAGCAGGCTGTCAATCACTGCCTCCATACGATTCATCGTGATGCTACCACGCGACTGCGTGAAGTACAGGACCATCAGGTCTTGAGCAGGCCAAGCCCAGGCGTAAGTGCCGTCCGAACCGCTGTGACCAAAGGCGACGACCTCACCACCTTTGTCGTAGAGATGCATAAGCTGACCGTACGACGATCCGAGTCCGGCAAACCCGGTTGGCATCGTTGTCTTCGATACAGGCGTGAGCATCCGTGCGATCGCGGCGTCGGATAATAGCCGTTGTCCATTTACGACACCGCCGTCCATCACCATACCGAGAAAACGCGCGTAATCGACGGGCGTCGAGTAGAAACTCTGCGCGAACATCGGAAATGAGAAGTACGGTTTACCCTTCCAACGCCAAAATTGATTCCAACGACCGCGACCACCGGCGTGCTTGCCCGCAACGCGCTCAATACGCGAATCGCCTTCGCGCAGCAACGCGATCGTGTCGCGCATGCCAAGTTTCTCGAACAGCCGTTGCTCGATAAGGGCCTCGGTGGGCTTACCGTTGGCAAGCTCGATGACTGCGCCGAGCGTGTCGACGTTGGCATCAGCATACTGATATCGTTCTCCCGGCGTGAAAAGCTGGGGGCCGTACTCGCCCCAGTAGTCCGCAATCTGCCGAACGTTGGTGTAGCTCGAGTAGTTCGACCAGAGCGTGCCGGCGGACTTCATCGGAAAACCGCTCCGGTGCGTCAAAAGGTGTTCGATGGTCACGCCCCGTGACCGTTCGTTATCGAAAGAGTCTAGGTGCTTCGCAACCGGGTCCGTGAGCTTCAGGACGCCGTCATCGATCAACATCTGTGCCACGGCGCCCGTTAGCGGCTTCGTCATCGAGCGGATACTGAAGATTGTGTTCTTCCCCAACGCCTTATCACCGCTGTGGTCGTCGTGACCGAATACATCGTGCATCACGGTACGCCGGTTCTTAATGACCAACAGCTCCGCACCAACAATCTCTTCTGCCTCCACGAATCCGGTGACAAGCTCGGACAGACGGTCGAGCACGCCACTAGGAATCCCCTGGCTCTCGGGTGTCGCTTCGGGGAACGGGCCGCCACTCAAATCCGGCTGCGGATTTTTCTTCGTGGATGTTTGGGGAGGTTGACCTGTTTCCTGCTTCCCGCATCCCATCGCCAAGACGAGTGCAGTACTGATTACCATCGCTTTCACGGCGTTATTTTACGGGCATCGTGTGTCGTCCGTCCATCTTCTCTTTACTGCCCCAGCAAACGTGCCATTCACAGGCTTGACCCTCAGCCCTTGTGCTTCATCATGACCGGCAACCAATGGTCATGAAACATATTCTCTCCCTTACGTTATTGCTCGCGTTTTCCACCCAAGCTGAGTGGTCCGTCAAGCCCGCCGCAAACCCCAAGGCCCCCGGCAAGGGGCTGGCGATTGCCCAGGACGGCAAACCCGTCGCGCACTTTGTGTTCGGCGAGGGTCAAAAGAAACCGTTCCTGCACGTGTACGGCGCAAAGGGGGAACTACTCACCAACCCCGGCGTGGGGCCCGACGGCAAGGATTTTGGGCAGTACCCGCATCATCGCGGCATTTATATCGGCTGGCGCGTTCTAGCTGGCGGCGGCACGTATGATTTGTGGCACATTCACAAGGGCGAGATCATGCGCGTGAAGGAAATCAAGAGCGCCAAGGCCGGCGCCAGCGGCGTAACCATCGTGGCGGACATCGAATGGCGCACCGGCAAGGTGGGCAAAGAGGATG
>JAPKEI010000288.1 GCA_028872685.1 Verrucomicrobiota bacterium
CTATTTTTGGATGGGGCGATGGGCACGATGGTGCAGCGGCATTCGCTGGAGGAGGCGGACTTTCGGGGAGAGCGGTTTGCCGATCATTCCGGCGATTTGAAAGGGAACAACGATTTGCTTTCGCTGACGCGGCCGGAAATCATTCGTGGCATTCACACGGAATTTCTTGAGGCGGGCAGTGACATCATCGAAACCAACACCTTCAGCGCCACGCGCATTGGGATGGCAGATTATTCGTTGGAGTCCATTGCGCGCGAATTAAACGTGGCCTCCGCCAAACTCGCGCGCGAAGCGGTGGAGACCATGATGTCGAAGGATGCATCGCGGCGTTGTTACGTGGCAGGCGCGATTGGGCCGACGAATCGCACGGCGTCGCTTTCGCCAGATGTGAATGATCCAGCATATCGCGCGGTGACGTTTGATGATCTCGTGGCGACTTACCGCGAGCAAACGGAAGGGCTAATCGAAGGCGGCGTGGATATTCTGTTGCCGGAGACGACCTTCGACACACTGAACCTCAAGGCGGCATTGTTTGCGATTGAACAGGTTTTTGAAGAGACCGGCGAGCGATTGCCTGTTATGGTTTCGGTGACCATCACCGATGCCTCTGGCCGCACCCTTTCGGGGCAGACAACAGAGGCGTTTTGGAATTCGATCGTGCACGCGAAGCCTTTCACCGTGGGCATCAACTGTGCGCTCGGCGCGAAGGAAATGGCGCCTTACATCCGCGAGCTTTCACGCATTGCGGATACGTTTGTACATTGTTATCCAAATGCCGGCTTGCCCAATCCGCTCGCGGAAACGGGCTACGACGAGCGGCCGGTGGACACTGCAGAAGCGTTGCGCGATTTGGCGGAGCAAGGTTTGCTGAATGTCGCGGGCGGTTGCTGCGGCACCACGCCGGCGCATTTGAAGGCGATCATCGAATCGCTCGCCGACGTGAAGCCGCGCGTGCCACAAGCGCGCAAAGCGTCGCTGCGCCTCAGCGGATTGGAGCCGCAAGAGATTGGCGATTCACCGGGGCAACTCGCGATGGTCGGCGAACGCACCAACGTGATGGGCTCACCAAAGTTCAAAAAGCTCATCAAGGAAGATGACTTCGAAGGCGCGCTCGCGCTCGCGCGGCAACAAGTGGAGAACGGCGCGAATGTTATCGACATTTGTTTCGACGAAGGCTTGCTCGATGCCGAGGCGTGTATGCATCGCTTCCTGAATTTGCTCGGCTCCGATCCGGATATTTCGCGCGTGCCGATAATGGTGGACAGCTCCAAATGGAGCGTGCTCGAAATCGGCCTCAAATGTTTGCAAGGCAAAGGAATCGTAAACTCCATTAGTCTCAAGGGCGGCGAAGAAGAATTCCTGCGCCAAGCGGCATTGTGCCAACGCTACGGCGCGGCCGCGGTGGTGATGGCGTTCGATGAGAAAGGCCAAGCTGCCACAGTCGAAGACAAAGTGGCCATCGCTCAGCGCGCGTATAAGCTCCTCATCGAGAAACTGGATTTTACGCCGGAGGATATTATTTTTGACCTCAATATTCTGACCGTCGCCACCGGCATGGACGAGCACAACGATTATGCGGTGAATTTCATCGAAGGCGTGCGCCGCGTGAAAGAAGTGTGCCCTGGCGCACGCACAAGCGGCGGCGTGAGCAACATTTCGTTTTCGTTTCGCGGCAACAACACCGTGCGCGAGGCGATGCACTCAGCGTTTCTGTTTCACGCCGTTGAGGCTGGTTTGGATATGGGCATCGTGAATGCCGGTATGCTTGAAGTGTACGAGCAAATTGAACCGGAACTGCTCGAGCATGTGGAAGACGTGCTGCTCAATCGCCGCGCGGATGCGACCGATCGGCTCATTGATTACGCGGAAAAATTCAAGGGCGTCAAAAAAGAACGCGCCGCCATCGACCAAAAATGGCGTGAGGAACCCGTGGCTGCGCGCCTGAGCCACGCGTTGGTGAACGGCATCACCGAATTCATTGAGGCCGATACTGAAGAAGCGCGTGCCGTTTCCGCTCGGCCGTTGGAGGTCATCGAAGGGCCGTTGATGGACGGAATGAAAGTGGTGGGCAAACTCTTTGGCGCGGGGAAAATGTTTCTGCCGCAAGTGGTCAAAAGCGCGCGCGTGATGAAAAAGGCTGTCGCTTATCTTACGCCTTTTATGGAAGCGGAAAAGCAAGAAGGCGAAGAAGATACGGCGAACACGATGGTGATCGCCACTGTGAAGGGCGATGTGCACGACATTGGCAAAAATATCGTGGGTGTCGTGCTCGGGTGCAATGGCTATAAAGTAGTGGACCTCGGCGTGATGGTCGACTGCGACGCAATTTTAAAAGCCGCAGAAGAACACAAAGCGGACCTTATCGGAATGAGCGGTCTCATCACGCCTTCGCTCGATGAAATGATTTTCAACGCCAAGGAAATGCAACGTCGTGGTTTGAAGACGCCACTGCTCATCGGCGGCGCGACTACCAGCAAAATGCACACAGCGGTTAAGATCGCGCCCGCGTACGAAGGGTCGATCTGCCACGTGCTCGACGCTTCGCTCGTGGTCGGCGTGTGTAATGACTTACTGAGCGAAAACCGGCGCGCGGATTTTCAGCAGGAACTCGAAGTGGAACACGAACGCCTGCGCGAGAAATTCGCCGCTGGTGATGACGGCCGCAAAGATATCGTGCCGCTTGCCCGCGCTCGCGCCGCAGCGCCATCATTCGATTGGGCGACTGAAGAAATCCGCAAACCAGAAATCCTCGGCCTGCAACATTTTGAATCCATCCCGTTGGATGTATTGGCCACGTACATCGATTGGTCGCCCTACTTTTGGGCGTGGCAATTACACGGTGTGTACCCGACGATTTTCAATAAACCGGAAGTCGGCACCGAGGCAAAGAAGCTTTTTGCCGACGGCAATAAAATGCTCGAGGACATCATCGCCAACAAACGGTTTACTTCCCGCGCCGTGGCGGGCTTTTGGCCGGCCAATTCCGTGGGCGATGATGTGGAAATTTACGGCGACGAATCACGCGTGGAACAAATCGCTACCTTCCATTTCCTGCGCCAACAACGACAGAAAAAGGAAGGCCAGATTTGCCGCAGCCTGTCCGACAATGTCGCCCCCAAGGATAGTGGCCGCATTGATAGCTTTGGCGGCTTCGCGGTGACGATGGGGCAGGAGGTCGAGGATTACGCCGCCACGTTCCGTGATGCGGGTGATGATTACACCGCCATCATCGTGCAATCACTGGGCGATCGCTTGGCCGAAGCTTCCGCCGAGTATCTCCACAAAACTCTGCGCCACCAATGCGGTATCGGTCAGGGCGAAGGGTTCGCAGCGGAAACAAAAATCGACGAAGAACAGGCCAAATTTTTGATCAAAGAAAAATATCGCGGCATTCGACCCGCCGCCGGTTATCCCTCCTGCCCCGACCATAGCGAAAAAGCGACCCTTTGGAAACTGCTCGAAGCGGAGGAACGCACCGGTGCCACGTTGACCACCAGCTTCGCGATGAACCCGCCCTCGAGCGTGAGCGGGTTTTACCTGAACCAGTCCGGCGCAAAATATTTTAACCTCGGTCGCATCGGCGAGGATCAAGTGGCCGACTACGCAAAACGCAAAAACATATCGCAAGCCGAAGCCGAAA
>JAPKEI010000289.1 GCA_028872685.1 Verrucomicrobiota bacterium
TTTCCGAACCCCGCGGCCAGCGGTAAAACCCGACAACTTCAAACAAGTTCCTTGGCTGACGGTGCCGTCCATGGCGATGTCTTCAAGGTTACCTCAGTGGCGTTAGCTACGGAGGAGTTGCAATGCCGCTTGGGGCAATTGGTTGGCTTGAGTGAGCATCTGCGTACCGGACTGCACGAGGATTTGGTAACGCGCATAGGAGGTAGCCTCCTCGGCGACATCCACGTCGGCAATACGGCTAATGGCGGAGGAGAGATTCTCCTTCGTCACCGAGAGCTGATCGTTGGTAAAGTTCAGGCGGGATTGGACAGCGCCGAGTTGGGCACGGTCAATCGCCACGCGACTGATTGCTTCCGACACCTTGGTGAGTGCATCGGCGGCAAAGGTGGTGCTGGTGAGTCCCACACCGGAGGCGATGGCGTTCGCGTAGCTGGCGGTGGTGAGGTCGATGCCGGGCATGGCAAAGGTGTCACCCTCGGAATCGATGGTCACGTCAATGTCATCGGACGTGAAGAGATCCACACCGTTGAACTCCTTACCGGTAGTGTCATCGATGTAATCCTTCAACTGCTGGAACTCCTTGTCGTACAAGTTACGGTCATCCGCGGACTTGGTGGCGTCCCGGGCCAGCATGGCGAGCTCACCCATCCGTCGGAGGGCTTTGTCGACCGTCTTCAAAAAGCCGTCTTGCGTTTGGGTAAACGAGACGCCGTTGATGACGTTGGAGAGAGCGGAGTCGAGCCGCTTAATTTGCGCTTTCAACCGCGAACTCACTGCCAAACCGGCAGCGTCATCGGACGGGTTGATGATTTTCTGACCGGAACTTAACCGGCTCAGCGATTTGGCCAAATTATTTTGGCTCACGTTCAAGTTGTTAGCCGTTCGGGCGGCTTCAACGTTAGTATTAATAACCATGGTTCGTTCCTTCTATTTGGTTGTTCTTGGTTGTGGGTTAAATTCCGTTCTAACCGGGATTTAATTGTTTACTAATTGTTTTACTCTTTGCTTGGCCGATCCGGCGGCCTGTTCGTTGTTCGATTTAATTTCTTCGTAGATTTCTTTTCGCATTACCGGGATTTCTAACGGGGCTTCCACTCCGATGCGGACATTATCATTGTCCACACGCAGCACGCTCACCGTTATATTTCCGTCGATAATAATGCTTTCGTTCGTTTTTCTCGATAGCACTAACATGGGAATTTTTTCCTTTCACGGTTTGCTTCGTCAGTTCCCCATCGGGTGGGCGAGGCTCAGCTCAGCCGCATTCCGCGGCACCACCTGGCGGGCCTTCTGTGTGCTCTTGTTGTACACAATCGGGCCCTTGAGGTTTACGGTTACAGTTTCATCCGCGTGATACGTGGCGATATTCAGCACCACTGCGTCCTCGGAGTTTTCCAGCCCAATCAGGGCTGCATCTTCATCGGCCAACTCGATGTTGTAGTGTTCAACCACGTAGCCGGGGGGGATGACTAGAAATGACTGGTCGGCATCCTTGCCCCTAAGCCACTGGTATGGTGCTAACTCAGGGTCTTTAATCAGCTCAAAATCTTTATTGAGCTCAAACCCGAGCAGTCCAGAGGCGAAGTACAGGTCAAGCCCACTAATCTCGGCGCTGGCTTCCGCCTGGGGCGCGACCTCTATACTTTTATTTTCAATCGTCAACATAGCGACAGTTGTTTTCGGAGGTAACAAAGCAATGCCCATGCCAACTTTGTGAATAAACTGGTAAATGCATAAAAATCCAAGTTTTCAGGAAAAATTAAGAAAAATACCTGAATATAAGTTTGAAAACCTTATATTTTCAGAAAAAATAGAAAAACAACCCAAGTTCACTCAGCCAATTTTGCCGGTAAAACTACCCAACCGGCACTTTTTGCCTCCCATCCATCAACCCTCAGGCGCCGGATCCACCCGCAAGGCCGTTTCCCCAATCTCTACCGTATCCCCCGCCTGCAACTGCACGCGCCCGGTGATTTGCGCGCCATTCACCTTCGTGCCGTAACGGCTGCCCAAATCCTCCAGCCAGCACACCTCGTTTTCCAGCCACACCCGCGCGTGCAGCCGGCTCACGGTGGTATCCGGGCTCAAATCAATGTGGATGCCCTCGCGATTATTTGGGCGCCCCACTGTCACCACATCAGCTGAAAGCTTTTTAATGTGCCACTTGCCCTGATATTGATAGCTAATTTGCATACCGTTGAAAATCGACGCCCTTTTTCTTCGCAAATAAATTGGCAAAAAGGCAATCCTCAAATAGAACTTCCCCCGTGACACCCACCGCGCCGCAATCGCCCCAAACACCGCAGCCGCCCGAACTGGTTCCCGGCCAACTCGTTGGCGCCGGTCGCTACACGTTGCGTTGGATGCTCGCCGCCGGTGGCACTTGCCGCGTGTGGCTCGCGCGCGATGAACGCCTTGGCGACACCGTGGCGCTCAAGTTCCTCCAACCCCATCTTGCACACGCCCCCGCCCTCATCGCCGAGCTGCGCAAAGAAGCCGCCGCCAACCGCCGGCTCACCCACCAAAACATCGTCCAACTTTACGACATTTACGAAAGCCCAGCCGAAGCGCCTTTTTTGGTAATGGAATTTGTCGAAGGCGCGTCCCTCCATACTTTGCGCCAGCAAAAAGAAAATGAAATTTATCGCTGGCCCGAACTGCGCCCTATCCTGCTCCAACTTTGCAGCGCGCTCGATCACGCCCACGGCGTTCAGCTCATCCATCGCGACCTTAAGCCCGCCAACATTCTCATCGACCTCACCGGCCGCGTGAAGCTTGCCGACTTCGGCATCTCCGCCTCCCTTGCCGATGCTTACGTGGAACTCCTCGGCCAACGCGACACCCGCGGCACCGTTACTTTCATGAGCCCGCAACAAATGGATGGCGAACCCCCCGCTGTGGCCGATGATCTTTATGCCCTCGGTTCCACCCTTTATGAACTGCTCACCGGCGAGCCCCCCTTCCACACCGGCGATCTCAGCCACCAAGTCCAAGCCGTGCCTCCCCAACCCATCGCCGCGCGCTTGCGGGAAAAACAAATCGAAAGCGACACCCCCGAACCCATCGCGCAGCTCATCATGAATTGCCTCGAAAAAGATCCAGCCCAACGCCCTGCCTCCATCCGCGCCATCGCCCACGCCGTGGATCCGGCCGCCGCCACTCAACCCCTCTTCATTACACCCCCACCCGCTACCGCTCGCCCCACTGGCCGCAAAACCGCCCCATCCCCCCGCCGAAAATTCTCCGCCGAATTTTATATCGTGATGACCCTAATGGCCGCGCTATTGGTCATTGCGGCGGTGACCTTATGGACGGTGTTGAAGAATTGATTTGAGGCAGTAAAAACAGGCATTTCCACCCCATAAAAGTTCAACCGGCCGGGAGCAGAAGTTGCTTCCCGACCGGTTGTTTTGCTTCCCCCAACTGAAAACCATTAAAGATTGGGGAGGGCGTTTATTTGGAGAGATTCAATCTATCGTCGCAGCAGTTCCAATGCCGTCCGGGGGAGGTTGTTGGCTTCGCGCAGCATTTGCGTGCCGGACTGCACAAGGATTTGCTGGCGAGCGTATTCGGTGCTCTCCGAAGCCACGTCCACATCGGTGATGCGGCTCTTGGCTTGGCTGAGATTTTGTTTGCTCGT
>JAPKEI010000290.1 GCA_028872685.1 Verrucomicrobiota bacterium
TCGTGGGGCATTCCGCGGTCAACGTACCGGGGAACAAATTCATTTGGGCGGATGGCGAAGTTAAGGACTTCTACCTGACGGTGGACGTGAAGCTGACCCCGGATAACCGCAACGCAGGCATCCAGTTTCGTTCCAAAAAATCCAATGCTTCCGGACAGGCCGTTGGCTACCAGGCAGATGTGGGCGCCGGTGTGTGGGGCAAATTGTATCACGAGCACGGGCGCGGCAAATTGGACTGGAACGACAACGCGGTTGGCGCGGTGAAACCTGGCGACTGGAACCGCTACGAGATCCTCGCCGTCGGTCACAAAATATGGACTGCCATCAACGGCAAGCTGTGCGTGGCCATAGAAGACCCCAAGGGAGAACTGTCGGGCAAGATCTCATTCCAAATTCACGGCGGCCCTGCCCAGACTGTTCGCTATCGCAACCCAACGCTGACACATAACCCGAAGATTGCCCTCGAGAAGCAGACCGCAGAGGAATTGCTCGCCGCTCTGCCGAAAAAGTTGGAGGCCCCGAAGCCCGCGCCCCCAAAGCCGATCTCCACCCCGTTACCTTACTGGACGAAACTGATCATGGCAGTTGATCCAGGCTCCCAAGGCGAAGCTTGGGCCAAGCCGGCATTTGATCATGGTAAGTGGAAAACTATGAAGGTGCCGGATCATTTTGAAAACGCTGGCTTGCCCGGCCACGATGGCGTGGTTTGGTTTCGCAAAACCGTCGAACTGTCCGCCGAGCAGGCCAAGTCCAAGGCCATCCTAAACCTCGGCCAGATTGACGACATGGACGTCACTTGGGTCAATGGCAAGCGCGTCGGTGGCTACGAGAATTCCGGTCACCATTATACGGTGCGGAAATATCCCATTCCCGCGGGTCTTCTTAAAACGGGCAAGAATGCGATAGCCGTTCGCGTCATGGACCACGGTTCTCCCGGAGGCATCGCCGGGGAACCGGAGCAGCTCTCTCTACAATTAGGGAAGGAAACCGTTTCCCTAGCCAATCTCTGGCATTTTGCTCCGGGGGCGAATCTGAATGCTCTCAATAAATATGCCGCGCTTGCTGATCATGCCCTTTTGCGCCCCCTCACCAAGCCCGCTGCGCCCATTTCGGCGTTTGCCAATGGCTTTACACTCAAAGGTAATCAATCAATCGTCATTGTCGGTGGAGCCAATGCCGCAGAGTGCCAGCGTTACGGCTATCTTGAGACGCTGCTGGCTTCTGCTAACCCCGGCAAACAACTGCACGTGCGCAACATGGCATGGGCTGCCGATACGATTTATACCCAACAACGCCCACGCAACTTTTTCGCCGCCAACAACCCCAGTTACGGCGAGAAAGACCGCCGGCCGGCCATGGACGCGGACGTGCTGTTTGTATGGTTCGGCCAGATGGAATCACTTGAGGGCACCGCTCGATTGGATGATTTCACAAAAGCGTATATCGAGATACTTACGCAGTTTGCCACCTATACGGGTCGATTGGTGCTGGTGACACCCGTGCCTTGTGAAGATCCGCTGGATCTTGGCCTCAAGGTAAAGGACCGGAACGCCGCGCTTGCAAAATACGCTTTGGCTATTCGCCAAATTGCGCGCGATCGCAAATTGCCACTGGTGGATCTCTTCACTGCATTACGCGGCAAAGCAGTTACCAGTGATGGGTTATTGCTTTCAGGAAAAGGCCATCAACTCGCGGCTCAGGCCTTTGCCAGTCAACTTGGTTTTTCACCCAAACTTCCAGCCAACACCGAACCTCTGCGCCAAGCCATCCTGAAAAAGAACGCACTTTGGCAGCAGTATTGGTTCCCCCCCAACTGGGCCTTCCTCTACGGCAACCGCCAACAAACCCCCAGCAGTCGCAGCCATCTCAATGGCAGCTATCGCTGGTTCCCGGAGGAAATACAGGCCATTCTACCCGAACTCAAACAACTCGAAAACGCCATCACCAAAGAAGCCGAGCGCACGCGCTAATAGCCACCACGTTTTTTACACATGAAAACTCAATTTATTATTTACCGCCTGTTGGCCGCTGCATGGTTTGCCGCCGGTTTGTTGCATGCACAAAATCCGCTTTCAGTTTCCAAACCGGAAAATGACAACTCAGTGAAGGCTGAGCTGGCTTCTTTCACGGTGGACAAGCGACTGCAGGTGAATCTTTTTGCCGATGAATCGATGGGCATCGCCAATCCGGTATGCATGCGGTGGGACGCCCGCGGGCGATTGTGGGTGCTATGCACGTGGGCCTATCCACAGCTCAAGCCGGGCACAAAGCCTAATGATAAGCTGCTCATTCTGGAAGACACCAAGGGCAACGGCAGGGCAGACAAGATTTCCACCTACATCGATGGGCTTAACATGCCCACCGGTTTTGCCCTCGGCCATGGTGGCGCGTACATTGGTAACGGTCGCGATCTCATCCATGTAAGTGACACCACCGGCGACGGCAAGGCGGATAAACGGGAAGTCCTCTTCACCGGGTTCGGCACAGGCGACACGCATCAAAACATTAACTCCTTCGCGTGGAGTCCCGGCGGAGAATTGTTTTTTAGCCAGGGGCTACACTGCTTCTCGCGCGTACAGACGCCGTGGGGCATTCGCAAGCTCGACGAGCATGGTTCATGGCGGTTACGCCCGTTGCGCCGCCAACTGCACGCGCACCGGCGCACCTCCGGTGGTGGCAATCCCTGGGGCTTTGCATTTGGCAATTGGGGTGAGCCCTTTATCAAGAGCAACGGCTCGACAGTTGGCGAACTGCTGCCGGGGATGGTGGCGAGCGAACACATCATCGGTCGTTACTGGGGAGGCGCGATGGCCATTGGCGGCACGAAAATTAAGTCGATGATTATTGAAATTGTCGACACCCCCGCGTTGCCCAAGGATTTTCAGGGAGACTTTTTGATTGCCGGTTATTACGCCCGCAACATCGCCCGACTGCGCCCCAGTGTGAATGGCGCGGGTCACAAACTGCAAACGCTCGCACCCATTCTCACCTCTTCGCACAGCGCCTTTCGCCCTGTGGACCTCAACACCGGCCCCGACGGCGCTCTATACGTGGCCGACTGGTTCAACCCCATCATCGGCCATTATCAGGCCTCTTTGCGCCATCCCGATCGCGATAAAAAACACGGTCGCATTTGGCGTATCACGGCCAAGGGCGCGCCGCTGCTCAAGCCGCCCGCGCTGGCCAGGATGAATGCCGCGCAATTATGCAATCAACTTGCCGCGCCCCATCGCCGCACGCGACAACTGGCCAAGTTGCGACTCATGGATTTGCCCAAGGCCGAAGCCATCGCCGCCACGCAACAATGGGTGGACGCGCTGAAGCCCACCGACCCCGCGCTCGAAGCCAAACTGTTCGAGGCCATCGGCGTCTTTGAATCGCACGAAGTGGTGAACCGCCCCTTGCTCGAGCGCTTGCTCGCCGCCAAGGATTATCGCGCGCGCGCGTATGCCACGCGCGTGGTCGGGCGCTGGCACGATCGATTGAAAAATCCACTGACACTTTTGCGCCGCAGCGCGACCGATGAACATTTGCGCGCGCGACTCGAAGCCATCGTGGCCGCGAGCGATGTGCGCGAGCCGGAATCCATCGCCATCGCCGCGCAAGCCGCCGATGGCTCGGCGGATCGCTTTAT
>JAPKEI010000291.1 GCA_028872685.1 Verrucomicrobiota bacterium
TCATTGGCGACATCGACTATTTCAAGTTTGTGAAGAACTCAAAGTAGCAAGTGCCGAGACATTCGGCTCTAACTGCGGTCGCACTCATGAGCAACACCATTGGAACACCATTTACGGACAGCGCGCGCCGCGTGCTTTTGTGCGGGTCGGGCGAGTTGGGCAAGGAGGTGGTCATCGAGCTCCAGCGCTACGGCGTGGAGGTGATTGCAGTGGATGCGTATGCGGATGCGCCGGCGATGCAGGTGGCGGACCGCGCGCATGTGATCTCGATGTTGGACGGGGACGCACTTCGGGCAGTGATCGAGAAGGAGCGGCCGCAACTTGTCGTACCCGAAGTGGAGGCGATTGCGACGGATACACTCGCGGCGATTGAGGCGGAGGGGAAGGTAACCATTATTCCAACCGCACGCGCGACGCAGCTCACGATGAACCGCGAAGGCATCCGGCGATTGGCGGCGGAGGAGTTGGGGTTGCGCACTTCGCCGTTTGAGTTTGCCGCGACGAAGGAGGAATTTCTTGCCGCCATCGAAAACATTGGTTTGCCGTGCGTGGTGAAGCCAATTATGTCCAGCAGCGGCAAAGGGCAAAGCCTTGTGAAGACTGATGCGGATATCGATGCCTCGTGGCAATACGCGCAAGAAGGCGGGCGCGCGGGCGCGGGTAAGGTGATCGTGGAGGGCTTTGTAGACTTTGATTATGAGATTACACAATTAACAGTACGGCATGTGGACGGCACCAGTTTTTGTGATCCCATCGGGCACGTGCAGATTGATGGCGACTACCGCGAATCATGGCAGCCGCAGCCGATGACCGACGTGGCCCTTGCAAACGCCCGTGAGTACGCCAAGAAAATCACCGACGCGCTTGGCGGTCGCGGCATCTTTGGTGTGGAACTTTTTGTGAAGGACGATGATGTTTGGTTTTCGGAAGTCTCCCCTCGTCCGCACGACACCGGAATGGTGACGATGATTTCGCAGGATCTCTCGCAATTCGCGCTGCACGCCCGCGCCATCCTCGGCCTGCCCATCCCGAACATCGTCCAGCACGGCCCCAGCGCCAGCGCGGTCATCCTTGTGGAAGGCGAAAGCGACCGTGTCAGTTATGGAAACCTCAACGAAGCCCTCGCTGCCTCCGACACCCAACTCCGCCTCTTCGGTAAACCCCGCGTCAAAGGCAAACGTCGCATGGGCGTGGCCATCGCCCGTGGCAATTCCATCGATGAAGCCCGCACAAAAGCAAAGGGAGCAGCGGATGCGGTAGAGGTGAAGTTGTGACGCGATAAATAGGTTTGGTCAGAAGTTCTTGCGGTGGCTCTTCTCAGCCACGATGATGGGCGTCAACCATGAGATTACTCTTAGCAGTCTTTTGTATAAGCTTTTCCGTCTCCGGTTGGGGTGCCAAAAAGCCTAATGTCCTTTTCATCGCTATTGATGATCTTGCTCCGGCTTTGCGATGTTATGGGAACTTGATTGCGCGGACGCCGCACATTGATCGGTTAGCGGCAAGTGGGGTGCGGTTTGATCGGGCGTACAATCAATTGCCGCTGTGCAATCCCACACGTGCGAGCGTGATGACGGGGCTGAGGCCGGATACAATTAAGGTTTACGATCTCGATCGGCATTTTCGCGATGAGGTGCCCAAGGCTGTGACGCTCTCGCAAACCTTTATGCGCAACGGCTGGTGGGCCGGGCGCGTAGGAAAAATTTATCATTACAATGTACCTGCCAGTATCGGAACTGATGGTTTTGATGATCCGCCTTCGTGGCAAAAAACGGTTAATCCGAAAGGACGCGATAAAGCAGATGAGGCATTAATCTTTAATGCCGAGCCGCATCGCAAAATCAGTGGCGCTTTGAGTTGGTTGGCGGCGGAAGGTACCGATGAGGAGCAGACTGACGGTATGATCACTACCGAGGCGATCAAGCTGATGGCGAGCAAGCGTGGAAAACCATTCTTTCTTGGCGTTGGGTTTTTCCGGCCGCACACACCGTATGTTGCGCCGAAGAAATATTTCGCGATGTATCCCTTAAAGGATATGCGGCTGCCGTACGCGCCGAAAGGCGACCGCGACGATATTCCCACTCCCGCCTTCGCGCACAACAATCCCGTGCCGCATTATAGCTTGGACGAGCTGACCTGCCGTAAGGCTTTGCAGGCGTACTATGCGACCATTTCGTTTGTGGACGCACAAGTGGGCCGGTTAATGGTTGCATTGGAGCGGCTGAAGCTGGCGGATAATACGATCGTGGTTTTGTGGAGCGACCACGGTTATCACCTCGGCGAGCACAACGGCATTTGGCAAAAACGCACGCTCTTCGAGCAATCCGCGCGCTCGCCGCTGATCATTCGTGCTCCCGGCATGAAGGGCAACGGTACGGCCAGTACGCGCATCGTGGAGTTTGTGGACATCTACCCCACACTCACCGACCTCGCCGGTTTAAAAACCCCAAAGAGTTTGGAAGGTCGTAGCCTTAAGCCGCTGCTAAAAGATCCTCTGACCGAATGGAACGGCACGGCCATTACCCAAGTGTTGCGCCCCGCCGATAAACGTTTACCTAAACCCGTGATGGGCCGCAGCATCCGCACCGAGCGTTGGCGCTATACCGATTGGGCCGAAGGCAAGGCTGGTGTGGAGCTCTATGACCACGCCGCTGATCCGATGGAGTTTAACAACCTTGCTTTGAAGCCCGATACTGAAGCCAAGACCGTGATGGAACGCCTGCGCAAACTTCTCGAACGAAAAGCCAGCGGTAAAGTGCCGACTACACCCTTTAATCCTAAACGTCTCTAATGAAATTATCTTTGATTCTCCTAGCAACTTGTATCGTCGTTCATGCGGCGGATTCTTTGTCGCCACTCAAGAAGGTGCCGCAAAATGTGGCCGAGCTTTGGGCGGGGTACGATCCACAGAAGGAGCCGTTGCAGACAGAAGTGGTGCGGGAATGGGAAGAGGATGGAGTGGTGGTTCGTTATCTGCGCTATTACATCGGGACCTTCAAGGGCAAGCCGGCGTGGATGGCGGCCTTCTATGCATTCCCCAAAAACGCGAAGAACTTGCCCGGTGTATTGCACATGCACGGAGGTGGGCAACGGGCCAACTTAACTTTGGTGAAATTCCATGCCTCTCAAGGGTACGGTGCCTTGTCAGTGAACTGGGGAGGCAAGCCGATGGAAGGGGCCAGACCCGGTGAGGCCAATACCGATTGGGGGGCAGTGGATCCCACCCAGAATAATGTGCAGGGTTATTTTAATTTACTGCCAGGCGTAAAGTTTTTGGACGCGCAGGAGTCGCCACGAAACTGTAACTGGTTTCTGATCACCCTTGGTTGTCGGCGTGGGTTGACGTTTCTGGAACAGCAATCGGAAGTTGATGGGAAACGATTGGGAATTCGCGGACATTCGATGGGCGGAAACCTTACCATGTATGTCGCGGGTTCAGACTCGCGCGTGAAGGTGGCTTCGCCATCAGTAGGTGGTTCAGGTTACCGCACCTATGCGCGTTACGGATTGCTGCCGCAGATAAGAAAGGTAAAAGGGGATCTTGAACTGTTTCGCCGTACCATGGGTTATCAGTTTTATGCTCCACGCATTACAGCGCCATTACTGCA
>JAPKEI010000292.1 GCA_028872685.1 Verrucomicrobiota bacterium
CAAGCTCGAGCGCATCATTTATCAATCTATGATGTACGCGTTCGAACGCGGCAAGATAAACTGGAATCCGTTCGATAATCAGTACGAGTTTCAGGACGTCACCGGTGCCGGAGGATCTTCTCGCGAAGTCATGAATCTCAACGCCAGTTGGAGCACCATTCCTAATTTGGACATTACCGCAAAAGCTCACGAAGCCTATCAGGAAATGATCAAAAGTGCCCAGGAGAAGCGGGGTGAGGAGATCGCCAGTACGTATGGAATGGCTCATTTTAATTTCCTTCGCCGCGCCGCCAACTGGTTCTACTACTACAACCGCGAAGAAGAGGCCCGACAATGGCTAATGCTATGCGCCAAGCTTTATCCCAATAAGATCCGTATGTATCCCGGCTATGACTTTGAAAATGATACGATAGATTTGGACCGGTTCGTTCGTCACAAGTTGGAGGTAGCCGTGAAGCGCGGCAGCTTCGACAAAACCCAAGCCCTTTTCACCGGACTGTTAATTCGCCATTTTACCTTGCTAGGCGAAGGCGATGCCGAAAAGGCAGACATTGCCTTGGGCATAGCCAAGGAAGTGGTCGACCGCTACAACGCACGGTTCGCCAATGCTAAAAAAGACCGAGTATCTCTGCCGCCATTCGAGGTCATTCGGATCCTTCGAATGCGCGCCTTCCTGCTGGAGGAAAGTCCCGTGCGGGCAGCCATGCTGCGCACCGCAGTCGGGTTGGCTGATGGACAACTGCCCGAGCTGCCTGAACCCCCGCCCCTGCAGGGCCCGTCGCCCGGTCCCGGACAGTAATATTCTGGCCTTGCCCCGCCGCGCCTTGTGAATCACCTTTCCTCCATGCGGCCCGTTCAATTGACGATTCTCTTGCCCATCCTTTTCGTTTGGATGTTTGTGGGTTGCGGCAAGTCGGGGAAATCCAAGGTGGCGGTTGTTTCTGGGAAGTCGATTGAAAAGGGCAAGCAAGTTCTGCGCCTTGGCAATGGGTCGGAGCCGGAAGGGCTCGATCCGCAAATCGTCACCGGCGTGCCGGAGCATTTTATTCTGGCCGCGCTGTTGGAGGGATTGCTAAGTGAAAACCCCAAGACCCTCGCACCGGAGGCGGGCGTGGCCGAGCGCTGGGAAGTTTCCAAGGATGGCCGGGTTTACAAGTTTCTTTTTCGCGCCGATGCTAAGTGGACCAATGGCGACTCAGTGAAGGCCGGGGATTTTGCTTATTCATACGAGCGTATGCTCACCCCGCAGATGGCCACCAAGTACGGGTACATGCTGCACGTGCTGAAAAACGCCAAGGCGTTCAATGAGGGCACGTTGAAGGACTTTTCCAAGGTGGGCGTGAAGGCGATGAATGACCGCACGTTGGTACTTACGCTGGAGGAACCCACGCCGTATTTTCTCCAGCTTATCAATCATTACTCGTGGTATCCTGTGCACCCACCCACCATCGAGAAGTTTGGCGGGATGACCAAGCGCGATTCCCAATGGACCCAGCCAGAAAATTTCGTGGGCAACGGCAGCTTCCGCCTCAAGGAATGGAAACTGAACGAACACATTCTCGTGGAGAAAAGCCCCACTTACTGGGACGTGGACAAGGTGCGGCTGGAGAAGATTTATTTCCTACCCATCTCCAGCGCCGAGACGGAGGAAAAAATGTTTCGCGACAACCAGTTACACGTCACCCAAACAATCCCGCTCACTCGCATAGAGCATTATCAGAAAAAGGAACCAGAATTGCTGCGCGTGGATCCATACCTCGGCACCTATTTTTATCGTGTAAACGTGAATCACAGAGCGTTGAAGGACAAGCGCGTGCGGCAGGCTCTGGCGATGTCCATCAACCGCCACGAAATCACCCGCTTCGTGATGAAGGCCGGCCAAATCCCGGCTTATTACATGACTCCGCCCAACACCGCTGGCTACACATCGCAGGCTAAGTTTGCCTTTGACCCCGCCCGCGCTCGTCAATTGCTGGCCGAAGCAGGCTATCCCGGCGGCAAGGGATTTCCCAAAATCGATATTTATTACAACACCAGCGAGGCTCACAAACAGGTCGCCGAAGCACTCCAGCAAATGTGGAAAAAAACCCTTCGAATTGATGTCGGACTGTTTAATCAGGAATGGAAGGTGTACTTGGACACCGTCACCAAGATTAAATACGACGTAGCACGCGCCGGTTGGATTGGCGATTATAACGACCCCAACACCTTTCTCGATATGTGGCTCGCCGGCGGCGGCAACAACCAGACCGGTTGGTCCAATGCCCGTTACGATCAGCTCATTCAGGAGGCCGGCCAGACCAGCAATCCTGCGGCCCGCTTCGAGAAATTCCAGAAAGCCGAGGCCATCCTGCTCGATGAGATGCCGGTCATCCCCATCTATTTTTACGTAAGCCTTACCCTCGTGAAACCCAACGTGCGCGGCTGGTACCCGAATATTCTTGATCACCACCCCTATAAATACATCCACCTCGAGTAGCCGCACGCGATGTTCCGGTATATTTTTAAGCGGCTGATTTTTTTCATCCCAGTTCTCTGGGTCATAGCCACGATCACTTTCTTCATGGTGCGTATGGCACCCGGCGATCCTTTCAGTGATGAAAAGGAAATGACCGAGGAAGTGCGCGACCGCATCAAGGCTTACTACGGGTTGGATCAGCCTCTTTGGAAACAGTACCTCATTTACCTCGGCGTAACGGCCAAGGAAGTGGACAAGCATCGGGTGACCTTTGCGTTCGGTGAAGGCTCGAAAGAATACCGGCGCGAGGACGTGAACGCCACCTTGCGCGTCACCACCACCGCCGAGGTGAAAACGGTGCAGGGCGAAAGCCAATGGTTGGCCCGAACGTTGGGCCAAACCACCACCAACGCTGTGCGCGATATCGAAGTGTTTCGCCGGGAACGCTCCGGCTTATTGCAGGGAGATCTCGGCCCATCCTTCAAGCACAAGGGCAGGAGCGTAAACGACATCATCCGCGAATCGTTTCCAAAAAGCCTGGAACTGGGGCTCTACTCGATGGCCATCGCGCTGCTGCTGGGTATCACAGCCGGCTCCATCGCTGCATTAAAACGAAACACTGTTCTCGATTATGCTCCGATGTCGTTCGCGATGGCGGGCATTTGCCTGCCCACCTTCGTGATGGGTCCACTGCTGGTGCTAGTGTTCGGCCTGTGGCTGGAATGGCTGCCCGTGGCCGGATGGTCAGCTTGGGGTGGGGAAGGATTTTTCCCCGAGGGATGGCCGGGCGACCGCGTGTTGCCGGCCTGCACGCTGGGTTTTTTCTATGCCGCTATGGTGGCTCGACTCACCCGCGGCGGCATGCTCGAAACACTCGGCCAGGATTTCATCAAGACTGCTCGCGCCAAGGGCCTCTCCGAGACACGCGTAGTGGTGAAACACGCCCTGCGTGGCGGGCTGCTGCCCACCGTCAGCTTTCTCGGCCCCGCCTTTGCCGGTATCATCAGCGGCTCGTTTGTCATTGAAACCATCTTCCAAATCCCGGGCCTTGGCCGACATTTCATCGAGGCGGCTACTAACCGTGACTACACCCTCGTGCTCGGCACCGTGCTTTTTTATGCCATGCTCATCCTGATG
>JAPKEI010000293.1 GCA_028872685.1 Verrucomicrobiota bacterium
TTTTTCCACAACGGCCTCGTTGTTAAGCCTTGCTCTGAATTACCGTTACCTTCCTATTTATGAACGATAAGTTTTCCCAATGCACCCTGTTGTTGCTGCTGGGGGCACTGGCCTCTGGGGCAGCTCAGCCCAAAGCTCCTGTTGAAGACGGGAAGCCGGCCCGCGATCTTGCGCCGGCACGTACCAGCGCACCTCCGACGGAAATGCCCACGGTGCGTGTTGAACGCGTTGAGAAGTTAAGCCTACTCAACGGCGACACAATGAGCGGTAAATTTTTAGGCATGGAAAATGGATTTGTGCGTTGGCAGCACCCTTCAGCTAAAGAAGTGATTCCATTCAAGGCTGCGGATGTGGATGGCCTGACGATCGCTCAAAAATTCAGCCCAAATGAGGCGCGGTTGCATAACAGTGCAGTGGATCTTATTAATGGAGATCGTTTTTTGGGTGACTTAGTGGAACTTACTCCCGAGACATTGGTGTTGGATACTTGGTATGCCGGCCGGTTGAATTTCCCGCGTTCGTCAGTGGCTCAATTGAATCCTGTGCTGATGAGCTCGCAGGTGATATTCGAAAGTCATGAAGGCGATGCCACAGGATGGTTGCACGGCAACTACAATCAGGGTGTTCAACCCAAAGCCAAACCCTTGGGGGCGAAGGGTGCTGAGGTGCAGAAGGCCCAGCAAGTGGCTCGTAATATCCTCGCGCAGAAAATTGCTCCGCAAAACTTGGCGAATGGACGCCCACGCCCATTCGCGAATGGGGCCGTCAAGCCACAGCAGAAAAATCTATTTTGGAAATTTGATGGCGCCGGTTTTACAAGCAGCTCTAGTGGCGCGGTGATCGCCCGGACTGATATTGCTTATCCGGATAAGTTCGAACTCGCCTTCGACCTTCAGTGGGCTGGCGGAACCAGTTGTTATTTCAATACCGCACTGCTGGCCTCGGACATCAAAAGTAGTTATTCGGGTGACCATTATCGCTTGCAGGTGAGCTCGGGTTATTTTTATTTCTACCGGCGCAACAAGACGGGTAATCAGGTCCAAATGGGACGGGCGCAGTTAAGGGAAAAATTGACAGGCAAAACAAAGGTGAGGGTTGGGATGCTCGTCGATCGGATTGAGCGAAAAATTACACTGCTGATCGACGGGAAAGTGATCGATACTTACCGTGACAGTAACAAAGACCCCGTGCCTTCCTCAGGCGGGTTGTCTTTTCAATCGAACAACACTTACCCCCTGCGCATTAGTAAAATCAGAGTGTCACAGTGGAACGGTAAGCTGCCCGGTAACGAAGTGGAAGCTGATGGCACTGAGGATTTCATCTTCTTCAAAAACAAGGATCACATTAAAGGCAAAGTTAAATCGATCAAAGACGGGAAGGTGACAGTCGACAGCACCTCGTTTGGCGAAGTGCCCGTGCCGTTATCCAAGGTGGCTCGTATGCAGTTGGCTAACACTAAGAAAGAAGGGGAACCCAAGCCCGGCGAATCACAGGCAACTCTGGTGCGCGGGGGAAAGGTTTCCGGCCAATTTGAAAAATGGACGACCGACAAAGTTCGGTTGATGCATCCTTTTATTGGTGCGGTAGAATTACATCCCGCAGTATTTGAATCGCTCGAAATGAATAGCGGTCAACCACGACCAAAAAAACAACAGGGGTTCTTTTCAAAATGAAGATGCGTTTACTTATTTTTCCCGCAGTGCTGGCCTTTCTTGCCCCGCCGGTTTTGGCTGAAATTGTGATCAAGCCTGTCCGGTCTGGCTCCAGTAACACTAATCGGCCCGGCATCGTTGTGCCCGGCCCGGCAGACTCCGGCTTTCGTGGCACACGCCAAAAGCCTCAGGTGCTTGAATTGCTTAATGGAGATCACTTACAGGGTACTTTTGTGGATTTTCATTTGGACACCGGTGCCACATGGCGCCATCCGGCCTCAAAAGATGATTTCAAATTTGATGCCGACAGTATCTCGGCTATCCATCTGAATCCTCGCGGTGCGCTAAATCTACCAGAAGGCCAAGACTGTACTGTGAAGTTTCGCACAGGAGGCGAGTTGTTGGGGCAATTGATCGAGATCAATAAGACCCATGTAATTCTAAGCGCCTGGTATAGCAGCAACAGTTTGCGCATCCCGCGCGAAAAAGTGCTTTCCATTCATCCCGGTGCGGGCCGAGGGGGTGCGGTTTTTGAAGGCCCCACTGGCCTCGACGGTTGGGTTCAGGCAGCCAACAACGGTCGTGTGCAAAAGGTGCCGTTCAATGGTCGCATAATACGAGGCGGTTTAGTTCCTGCACCTGCGCGAGCTGGCTTCGGCCGCCCCGGGGCAGTTGGAGCCGGATGGCAGTACTCCAATAACTCGTTTGTGTCCAATGCCTCCGGGTCACAGATTGGTCGCCAGATAAACAATCTTCCCGACTCCGTGAATGTGGAATTTGATCTTTCTTGGGCGAGCACTCCCAGTCTGGTTGTGTATTTATTCTCCGATATGCTTCAGCAACATAAAGGCAACGCATATATTATTCAGATCAACAACGCAGCAAGTTGTATGCTTATGAAAGACCGCTCTGGGAACCAAATTAGTTTGGGCACACAAAGTATGAGCACCCAGTTGCGAGGCAAAACAAAAGCTCATTTCGCCATCTCAGCCAACCGGAAAACCCGATCCATTATGCTGACAATGGATGGTAAAATGATTAAAAAATGGTCAGACACCACCGGCTTGCTGGGCAAAGGCAAGGGCATTATGTTTGTCAGCCAAACCACCGGTATGATGCGGATTAGCAAAATGCGAGTCACCCATTGGGACGGTCAGGTGCCCAAAGGGGGTGGAATTTCCGCTTCCGGCGATGGTACCAAGGACGTGATCGGCACTTCTACCGGTAATATTACCGGTGTGTTGCACGGGCTGCGGGGAGGCAAGGTGAAATTTGATGCTACCGCCAGTGTCGGCTCGATTCTGGACGTACCTCTTGAAAAAGTTGGCTTTATTAGCTTCGCCGGTGCCAAGCCCGAAAAGAGAAAATTAGAAATCGGTGATGTGCGTGCTACTTTTTCCGGTGGCGGCGAATTTGTTTTCCGGTTGGATCACTGGACTGCCGATCGTGTCACTGGGATGAATCCATCTATTGGTCGCGTTGATTTTGATCCTGCGGTGTTTTCTTCGCTTGAGCTGAACCTTAATAAAAAGCGCGGCGAAGGGAATTAGCATTCCGTGAACATCGCGGGGACAACTCCGCATAACTGCCGCTTGTTTTCAATGGTCGTGCGGGTGTTTCATATCGGAGATGACCACTTCATCCACCAGCACAGTTGCCACCGCAACTCGTCGTCGCTCCGTCGCAAGACTCAGCAGCGATGAGTTTGATGTCCTGCGAAAACTCGGCGAAGACCGTGTTACTCTTAACCTCGACATCACCCTCAAACCTGTCACCTGGATCGCACTGCAAAAATACTCACTTAAGCACGAGTGTACACTTGCAGAGTCTCTGGAAAATGGCCTTGAGGAATCCGCCGAGGTGGCCGATTGCCTGCATCTTCATTTGGGTGGCGAATAAACTGGGTTTAAGCGCGCAAGCGCGTACCTAGTAGCCAAT
>JAPKEI010000294.1 GCA_028872685.1 Verrucomicrobiota bacterium
TCAGGCGGCTTCAGGACGAATAACGGATTGCGCCAATTTTTTCCGGATTTGGCTTAAAAACCCCCGTACTGAAGCCGCCGGCTTGTTTTCCAAGTTTGGGTGCGGCAGTCTGTGCGCATGCGAATCGAGATGGTTTTCATGGTGATTCTGCTGGGGGGCTGCGAACAGCCGCCGCCGGTGGTCAATGGCGCCAAATTGCCGGCTGATCCCGATGGAATTACCCAAGCGCAACCCAAGCTACCCGCTATCAAACTGTTTGTGGGTGCGGTAGAGATGGAGGCGGAACAGGCGTTAACGGCTCGGCAAATCGAGACTGGCATGATGTTTCGCAAAACAATGGGCGAAAATGAGGGGATGATCTTTGTGTTCCAGCGGCCTAACTCGCGGGGGTTTTGGATGAAGAACTGCCCGGTGCCGATGAGTGCCGCGTATATCGATCCGCAGGGGCGCATCAACGAAATTGTAAAACTCGATCCGCATAATACCAACAGCGTGAAGTCGCGCAGTTTTCAAATCCAATACGTGCTCGAAGCGCCGCGTGGATGGTTCAAGAAAAACGGCCTTGGGCCGGGCGTGACGATCATGACCCCGAAAGGCACGTTGCGGCAGACGTATTTTCCCGGACGCCAATGAAGATTGCTTTAGCGCAAATAAACACCACCGTGGGCGATTTCGCCGGCAACACGGCGCGCTTGCGGGAAGCGTGCGAGCGCGCTGCAGAACTGGGCGCGGAACTGGTGCTGGCGCCGGAGTTGGCGATCACCGGTTATCCGCCGCGCGATTTGTTGCTGAAGAGTGGGTTCATTGAAGGCAACCTTGCTGCGTTAGCGGAACTCGCGGCGGACATTGGCGACACGGCGTTGGTGGTGGGGCACGTGGGTTTGAATGCCGATCAACCGGGGCGTCCGGCGACCAATGCGGTTTCGCTTTTGCATCGGGGCAAGGTGGTGGCCACGCGATCCAAAAGTTTGCTGCCTACTTATGATGTGTTCGATGAGGCACGCTACTTCGAGCCGGCCACGGAAAATACGCCGGTGGATTTCAACGGCCATTCGCTCGGCCTCACGGTGTGCGAGGATGTGTGGAATGATGAAGATTTTTGGTGCGACCGTCGGTACCGGAGCAATCCCGTGGAGGCGTTGGTGGAGCAGGGCGCGGAATTGATTTTGAATGTGTCCGCCTCGCCGTGGCATCTGGGCAAACACCGTATGCGCGCGGATATGCTCGCCAGTCTCGCCGTCAAGGTTGCGAGACCGTTGCTGTACTGCAACGCTGTGGGCGGTAATGACGAATTGATTTTTGATGGCGGCAGCCTCGCCTTGAATGCTGAGGGCAAACCCATCGCGCAGGGAAAATTTTTCGCGGAAGATTTGGTGATGGTCGATACCGAAGCATCACCTATCGAGCTTTCCACGCCCAAAGATGAAGCGTTGCTGCACGATGCGCTGGTGCTGGGCGTGCGCGATTACCTTGGTAAATGTGGCTTCCGCAGCGCGGTGATTGGCCTTAGCGGCGGCATCGATTCCGCAGTTACCGCAGTGCTCGCCGTAGCGGCGCTTGGGAGAGAGAATGTGCGAGGAGTGGCGTTGCCCTCGCAATATTCTTCTGCCGGCAGTCTGGATGACGCGCAGGCGCTTGCCGAGAATCTTGGCATTCAATATGACGTGGTGCCAATTGAAGCCGGTTTTGAAACCGCCAAGCAAAGCCTCGCACCGGTGTTTGGCGACCGTCCCGAAGATGTGACGGAAGAAAATATGCAAGCCCGTTTGCGCGGATTGTTGCTGATGGCGATGAGTAATAAATTCGGTTCGCTTGTTTTAACGACCGGCAACAAAAGCGAACTCGCCGTGGGCTACTGCACGTTGTACGGCGATATGTGCGGCGGGCTGGCGGTCATCAGCGATGTGCCCAAGACGATGGTGTATCGCCTCGCGCGCTGGATGAATCGCGATGGCGAGGTGATTCCCGCCAGCACAATCGAAAAGCCCCCAAGCGCCGAGCTGCGGCCCGACCAAAAAGACGAAGACTCGCTGCCGCCTTACGATGTGCTCGATGCCATCCTTGAACGTTACGTGGTGGAAGGCCAATCGGTGGATGAAATCATCGCCGCAGATTTTGATGCCGACACCGTTCGCCGCATCGCCCGCCTCATCGACCTCAACGAATACAAACGCCGCCAAGCCGCGCCGGGATTAAAGGTCACGAGTAAGGCGTTTGGTGTGGGTCGGCGGATTCCAGTGGCGAAGCGTTATCAGGGTTAGCGGTTGGGTCGACTCCCGCCACTCGTTCCAACTTTCCATCACACCATCCCGCCATGCGCGCGGCGGCCAGTGCGGCAAGGCCGGCCATAGCCGCGCCGGCGACAATATCCATCGTGTAATGCGCGCGCAAGGTGAGCACGGTGACGATTTCAAAAATCGCGATGGCCACGCCGATCACTGCGCCGGTGCGGCCAAAGCGGCGGGCCAATTCGATGGCCCCGAACACAGCGATGCCGGTGTGGCCGGAAAAGAAAAAGTCATTGGCCACGCCGTAGGTGATCAGCAGCGAAGGCATGCCGGGGTCGCTCCAAATAATTCCGTCCGGCAACGGTAGCGCGCAAAAGTATTGGCACACTTGTCGTGCGGCGAACAGAATGAGCAACGCGAGAAAGGGCCTAATGGATTTGCCAAAGATGGCGTTTGCCAGCAACCAAATGCCGATGAGATCGATCAGGGCCGTGCTGACGATCAACAGGGCGTTGGCGGCTTTTTTATTTTGGTTGAGGTACGCATTCCAGTCAGCGGTGAGTACGTGCGCTTGGTCGACGATGGCAGTGGTTGCGCCGGTATCCTCCACGGCGCGCTGGCCGATCATAGATTGCGTGAGATGCCACAGCACGAGGCCGATGATGATGGCGACCAATCGCACGCTGCGTAGTCGCCATGTGGATTTCTTGTCGGTTGAGTCGGTCATGATCTTTTTCGTTTCCACCATTATGCTTGTGTTTTGCGATTTTCCTAATTGATAAAACAATGCGGTCGATTGATTGAGTCGATGGATGTTTTCCCCTATGCTGCGCCGCCATGGTTTTACGTGTCAAGTCCGAGGCCCTGTTTGCCGAGTCGCTGAACCACATTCCCGGTGGCGTCAATTCGCCGGTGCGTGCGTTTCGCGGCGTGGGCGGGCAGCCATTTTTTGCGGAGCGCGCGGCGGGGGCGCACATGTGGGATGTGGATGGCAACGAGTACATCGACTACGTGGGCACCTGGGGCCCAGCGATTCTGGGGCACGCAAATCCGGCCATCATTGAGGCAATAAAACAGGCAGCGGACAACGGCACCAGTTTTGGAATCCCCACCGAGGCCGAGGTGCGGATGGCGCGGTTGGTGAAGGCTTGCGTGCCGAGCGTGGAGAAAGTGCGGATGGTCAATTCCGGCACGGAAGCGTGCATGAGCGCGATTCGCGTGGCGCGTGGGTTTTCGGGGCGGCCGAAGATTATTAAATTTGATGGCTGCTATCACGGTCACGCCGATTCGCTTTTGGTGAAGGCCGGCTCGGGCGCGCTGACGTGCGGCAATCCGGACAGCGCGGGTGTGCCGCCGG